>JBCDKT010000001.1 GCA_038746285.1 Bacteroidota bacterium | reverse complement strand
TACACGGTCGCCATCAGCGCCGGCCCGAACACGGGCACCGCGGTTGCGACGGACGAGGTGACGGTGATCATCCCGGCCAGCCGCGCGGTCGCTGGCGGATCGACCGAGTGGACACTGGTCGACGCGCAGCAGTGGCCGGCGCTTGAGGCAGCCGCCCGCACGAGCGCGCTGGGAGCCTTCCCGAACCCGTTCGCGGACCGTACGGAGATCGGGTTTGAGCTCGAGGCGAGCGCCCGGGTGGAGCTCGTGGTGTACGACGTGCGAGGCCGCGAGGTCGCCACGCTGGCCAACGACGTGCTGGAAGCGGGTCAGCACAGCGTGGAGTTTGACGCGGCGTCGTTGCCGAGCGGTGTGTACATCTACCGCCTGGTGACGGGTACGCAGGTGGAGACCGGCCGCATGACGCTGGTCAAGTAGGCATAGCCGATCTGCTGCTCATCGTGTAACGAGCAGCAGGACGCAGGCTAGCGAGGCCCTCGGTGCGAACGCGCCGGGGGCCTCGCTTCGCTGTGGCCGGCCGGCGCGAGCGTTTCGCGGAGGTGCACGTCGTCGGTGCGCTCCATCTGCGGGCGGACGATCATCTCGCCGAGAAAGCCCGCCAGGAAGAGCTGCACGCCGACGATGACGAGCATAATCCCGAGGTGGAACAGCGGCCGGTCCTCGATGGGGGTTCCCATGACCCAGCCCACCGAGAGGTAAAGCGAGATCGCAAAGCCCCCGAGGAACGAGAGGGTCCCGAGGCCGCCGAAGAAGTGCATCGGCCGCCGCCCGAACCGCGTCACGAAGACGACGGTCAGGAGGTCGAGGAAGCCGCGGATGAAGCGCTCGATCCCGAACTTGGTCTGCCCGTGCCGGCGCGGGTGGTGCTCGACGGCCTGCTCCTCGATGCGGGTGTAGCCCTCCCACTTGGCGAGCAGCGGGATGTAGCGGTGCAGCTCGCCGTAGACGCGGACGTTCTTCACGACCTCGGCGCGGTAGGCCTTGATGCCGGAGTTGAAGTCGTGCAGCTTGATCCCGGAGACGAGGCGGGTGACGCCGTTGAAGAAGCGGCTTGGGATCGTCTTCGAGAGCGGGTCGTGGCGCTTCTGCTTCCAGCCGCTGACGAGGTCCGCCCCGGCTTCGAGGCGGGCGAGCATCTCGGGGAGTTCGGCCGGGTCGTCCTGGAGGTCGGCGTCGAGCGTGGCGACGAACCGGCCGCGCGCCCGCTCGAACCCGATGGCGAGCGCCGCGCTCTTGCCGTAGTTGCGCCGGAACCGGACCCCGGCGAACCGGGGGTCTTCGCGGTGCAGGCCCCGGACGACCTCCCACGAACCGTCGGTCGAACCGTCGTCGATCAGCCAGACTTCGAAGCTGTAGCCCGTCGGCTCGACGGCCGCGCGGATGCGCTCGGCGAGTTCGGGGAGCGACTCCGCTTCGTCGAGGAGCGGGATGACGAGGGAGAGATCGGGGGCGTCGGTGTGCATGGCCGAAAGCTACGGCGGAGCGGGAGGAGTGGGAGAATGGAAGATGGAGGATGGCGGTCCGCACCCCATCCCTCACTCTCCATCCTCTCCATGTACTCTCTCCCTCCCCGCCCTCCACGCCAAACCTTCTCCCACTCCGCGCCGAAGGTGCCATCGCCCTTCAGTTCGGCAGCAGCCAGAAGACGCCGAAGCGAAGGCGCGGGTTGGGGAGCGGGTAGACCGGGACCACGTAGGCCCCGGCGTAGGCGCGGCTCGCGAGCAGGTTCTCGTAGGCGATGAAGACCGTCGCCCGTCCGCTGCCGATCGCGGCCTCGGTCACGAGGTCGAGCGTGCCGGAGGCATCGACCGGCCGGGCATTGAGGGGGCGGAGCGCGTAGAGCGCGGTCGGCGCGTGAAAGCTCCGGCCTCGGAACGCCGACCACCCACGCCCGCGTGCGGCGATGTCGATGTCGAGGTTGCCGTCGAAGAGGTTCAGGGCGCGCGCGCCGAGGCGGGCCTCGCCCCAGACCGGCGGCACCGCCTCAGCGGCCCGCTCGTGGACCGGCGAGTCGGCGGCGTTGAGCAGGGCGTGGGCGTTTGCCCGCAGGCGGAGGTAGAGGCCGCGCGACGCCCGGTCGCGCCACGCGAGGCGCACCGTGCCCGTCGCCCGTCGGAACGCACCGTCGACCGTCGTGAAGGCGGCGGCGAGGTCCCCGTCCTCGACGAGCAGCACGCGGGGATCGGTCTGCTGCACGAGGGTGCCGGACAGCCCGAGATCGAACGGCCCCAGCTCGGCATCGAACCCGGCCGCGAGCGTGAGCGACCGCTCGGTGCGGGCAGGGCCGAGCGGCTGCGCGAGCCCGCCGAAGCCCTCGCGCTCGACCCGGCTGGGCGTGGCCCCGGCGAGGCGCGCCGACACGAACGCCTGCACTGGCCCAAGCGCTTGATCGGCACGGACACCGACGACGGGAAACGAGGCCGCCGCCGCCGAAGTGAACCCCGCCTCGAGGCCGAGGTCGAAGCCCGCGAGCGCGAGCGAGTCGTGGACCGCGAGGTGGAGCGTGCGAGCGCGGTCGGCGCCCGGGAACGCGGTGCCGCGCCTCGTCCGTGTCACCCACCCCTCGGCGACGGCCCGCAGCCGGTGCACCCCGATCCGAAGCGGCTGCACGAGCCGCAGCCCGACCCGGTCAGCGCGCGCCCCGACTGTGTCGGCCCCGGTGGGCACGTTGGAGCCAAAGTACCGGAACGTCTCGGCGGTCCAGAACGCGGTCGCCGTGAGGGGAGCCGGGAGGACCGGCAGCCGGAGCGTGGCGGCAAGGTCGTTGCGGATCGTCTCGCGCTCGGCGTTCGGGTTGAGCGGGTTCGCCCGGTCGAAGACGGTCTCGAAGACGCCGGTCGGCGCGACGCCGTCCGAGGCCCCGGCCCGGTCGCGCCCGTGGCGCTCGGTGACCTCGACGGAGAACGCGGGCAGCGCGAGGCCGACCCGCCCGATCACCTGCCACCCGCTCACGCCGACGCCTGCGAACTCGCCGTCGGCCGTCCGGCCGCTGACGTGGAAGAGGGCCTGGAGCCGCGCCCGGTCGCCGCCGAGCGCGCGGGCGAAGTCCGGACGCCGCGTCTGGGCGTGCGTGGCCGAGATAAACTGGATGCCGTCGGGCCCGGTGCGGTAGCGCAGTTCGGTCACCGGCACCGCCGCCGCGAACGCCCGGAGGTCGGCCGCGACGCCCACCGGCTCCGTCCCGTCCGGCCCGAGGCGGAGCGGGGCGAGCACGTCGAGTGGCAGCAGCTCGAAGGCGGGGCGTCCCGAGAGCAGGTTCGAGACCGGAACCCCGCCGAGCGTCAGCGCCGTGCGCCGAGGGCCGAGGCCGCCGAACGACACCCCCCCGGCCGCAGCGGGCACGCCGAGGTCGTGGAGGAACGCGCCTGGGGCCTCGGCCAGCAGGTGAGCCGCGCCGAAGACCGGCCGCCGCGTCGGGATGCCGCTGACCACGCGCCCAGCCGCGTCTGACGAAAACGAAACGACCGGCAGCGCCGGCCGCCGCGCCGCGAGCGAGTCCGCCGCCAGTGAGTCCGCCGGCACGTCGAGGGTGTCCACCGGCACAGCGAGCGGGTCGGCGAGGAGCGAATCGGCCGGGAGCGCGAGCGAGTCGGCGAGCTGGGCTTGCGCGGCAGGAAGGGCGAGGAAGAGCGAAAGAGCGAAAGAGCGGAAGAGCATCCGGCCGAACAGGCACCGTCGCAGGAGCCGGGCCTTCTTCCCTGATTCCCTGCTTCCTCGCTTCCACTCTTTCCCGCTCACCCCGCCATCTCCGGGAAGAGCCCGTAGAGCCGGCTCTCGACGCGGCTCAGGATCTCGAACCGGTCCTCGTCGGCGTTGACGAAGTCGAGCGTGTCGGTCTCGACGATCAGCTTGGGGCCGAGGTCGTAGCGCTCGACCCAGTCCTCGTAGAGCACGTTGAGGCGCTCCAGGTAGTCGATGCGGATGCCGGCCTCGAAGTCGCGGCCCCGGTTCTGGATCTGGCGGACGAGCGTCGGGACACTCGCGCGGAGGTAGACCAGCAGGTCCGGCGGGCGGAGGTAGCTCGTCATCAGCGCGAAGAGGTCCTGGTAGTTCTCGTAGTCGCGGCTGTCCATCAGCCCCATCTCGTGGAGGTTCTTGGCGAAGATCTCGACGTCCTCGTAGATCGAGCGGTCCTGCACGACCGAGTGCGGGGCCTCCTCGATCCGCTTCTGGTGGTCGAAGCGGCTGGAGAGGAAGTAGACCTGGAGGTTGAAGCTCCAGCGCCGCATGTCCTCGTAGAAGTCCGCGAGGTAGGGGTTGCCGTCGACGCGCTCGTAGAACGCCTCCCACTTGAAGTAGTCCGAGAGGATGCGCGTGAGCGAGCTTTTGCCCGCCCCGATGTTGCCCGCAATGGCGACGTACTTCTTGCCCGTCCGGGCGGTGTCGGCGGCGGCTTCGGCGAGGAGGTCTTGCATGAAGGGATAGGAGCGGAGGTGAGGACAAGCGGGAGCGGG
The DNA here is from genome assembly GCA_038746285.1 of Bacteroidota bacterium. NCBI lineage: Bacteria > Pseudomonadati > Bacteroidota > Bacteroidota bacterium. The sequence continues at coordinate 193,009 of JBCDKT010000001.1, read as the reverse complement.
GAAGATAGCGTGGCGGCACTCCCTAAACTCTTCCGCTCCTCCGAATCCTTGGCCCTTCCGCGCCTATTCGCGCTCGAAGGTGAGCGTCGTGAGGCCGTCCACGAGGATCGTGAGCGTGGAGGTGCTGACCGAGCCGGTGCCGGCGAAGAGCGAGGCGTCGAAGAGGTCGGGCTCCTCCGGCTCCTCGTCGTCCAGCATCTCGTCCTCGCCCATTTCGTTCTCCTCGTCCTCGATGATCTCGGTGACGGCAGAGTTGAAGCGGATGTCCGAGCCCTCGACGGTGAACGGCCCCTCGCTCGTGGCGCGGTCCACCATCTGCGCGTCCTCCGGCTCGTCGGGGTCGCAGACGGCGCGGGCGAGGACGTCGAGTTCGTAGCGGGCGTCGGCGCGGAGCGTGATCGTCCCGCGCGAGAGCTGGACCTCGCACTCGTCCACGGCCCCCACGCCGCCGGGCAGCGCCTCCTCGTTGACCGCCACGAGCCGGTACGTCCCGACCACGTCGTCCGGCACGACGGCCGCCTCCGCTGGCGACTCCTGGACGGACTCGGGCGGCTCCTGCGTGCCCTCGACGGGGCGGCAGGCGGCGAGGAGGACGGGAAGCAGAAGCAGGGCAGCGGTGCGCATGGCGGTCGTTTACGGTCAGGAGTCTTCGTCGGGGTCCGGGCGCGTGAGCGTGATCGTGCTGGGCGCCCGGACGGCGGCCGGGTAGCCCATCGGCCCGACGAGGAGGGTAGCGGTCAGCGAGGCGTCCTGGAGGCGGAAGGCCCCCGACGCGAAGGGCGGGTCGAGCACGTCGTCCGAGGGCGCGCGCAGCAGGGCGAGGTCGAGCGTGCCGTCCCGGAAGGTACCGCGCACCTCGTACGTCTCGGTGTGGTTGACGACCCCCTCGGTCTCGGTGCCGTCGCTGCCGTCGGGGAGCGTCTCGGTCCGGGTCACGAAGCCGTCGTCGGTGAGCGTGAGCGTGCCGCCGTAGGCCCCTTCGGTCCCGCGCTCCGCCAGGGTGAGGACGTAGGCCTGGACGGCGTCGATATCGTAGACAAGCGCGGTGTCGGCGGCGGTGTGCTGGGCGCTGAAGCTCATGCTGACCTCGCCTGCCCACGTCCCATCGGCGGTGAGCGGTTCGTCCTCCTCCGCGCCCCCGTCGCAGGCGATGAGCACGAGGGGCAGGGCGAGTGCGGCGAGACGGTACATGGGTCGGGAGGCGAGACGAAACATACGAGCGGGCCGGGCGCAGCGCGCCGCCCTCTCTTCTGTCATCGGTCCTCCGCGTCCCGGATGTAGGCGAAGTTTTCGGGCGTGGACGGCGCAGGGACGCACCGCTAGTCGGCCAGGGCGCGGAGACGCTCGGCTTGTGCTTCGGTGGCAGCGTGGCCTCGCTCGAAGAGGGCACCGCGGTCTTCACCCAGTTCGAGCAGGCCAACGTCCGAGAGGTCCGGGGCGATGAGCACGTCGGGCGGGTGGGCGACGAGCGTGGCCGCCTCCAGCCCGGCCATGAGGATGTCCACACCCCGAGCCGCCGTTTCGAGCGCGCGCGGAAGATCCTCGTCTTCGTCCTGAAACAGATCGGCGAAGCGCTGGACCCAGAGCGAGAGCCGAGTGCGACTGGCCAGAGCCGACGGTGCGGTGTGGCGCAGATGAAACAAGCGGACAGCCACCACGGCCGAGCACCCGCGCTCGCGCAGCGCCTGCACCGGCAGGTTGGAGGACAGCCCGCCGTCGACCAGGAGTCGGCCGCCGATGCGGACCGGAGCAAACACGCCCGGCACGGCGGTCGAGGCCATCACGGCGTCGACGAGGTCCCCCTCGCCGAGGCATACCCGCTCGCCCGTTTCGAGGTCGGTGCAGACGACAGTGAGCGGCACAGCCAGTGTCTCGATCTGGGCTTGGCCGAGCTGGGTGCGCAGAAACTTCCGCATCGGATCGACCCCGACGAGCGCGCGGCCGTCGAGCCGAAGCGCGAACAGCGAGGTCAGCCGGACCGACGACAGCAGCCGCAGCATCTCGTCCGGCGTCTTGCCGGAGGCGTAGAACGCCCCGACGAGCGCGCCGATCGAGGTCCCAGCGACGCGCCCGACCGGTACGCCATGTGCCGCGAGTGCCGAGAGCGCCCCGACGTGGGCGAGGCCCTTCACGCCGCCCCCGCCAAGCGCCAGCCCGATCCCGCTCACGGCGCGCCCGCCCCGGTGCCGTCGCCCTCCACCCGGAACGGCGGGCTACCGGCGAGGGGAGCGAGTTGCACCGTCTCGAACGGCATGTCGACGCCCGCTTCGGTGAGCGCGACGTAGACCCGCTCGCGCAGCCGGAAGCGCTCCGCTTTGTGGGAGCGCTCATCCTTGATCCACGCCTGCAATTCGACTTCAACGTTGTAGTCGTTCAGCGCGGTCACCACCACACGCGGCGGCGGCTCGGCCAGAAACGCCGGGTCGCCGGTGACGAGGCCTAGCAGCAGGCCGCGCACGCGGTCGAGGCTCTCGGCGACGCCGACCGTCACGGCCACGTCCAGCCGGAGGTGCGGGAAGTTGGTGTACGAGGCGACGGTCGTGTTGATGATGACCGAGTTCGGGACGGCCAACATTCGGCCGTCGACGGTCACGACGCGCGTCGAGCGGAGCGTGATCTTGTCGACCCGCCCGTAGCTGTCCTCGACCTCGACGAGGTCGCCGATCACGAAGGGGCGATCCCAGAAGATGAGCAGGCCCGAGATCAGGTTCGAGAGTGCGTCGCGGGCAGCGAAGCCGATGGTCAGGCCCGCGATCCCGAGACTCGCGATGACCGCGGCCGTGTCGATCCCCACAGCGGCGAGCGCCTGCACGGCCCCGAAGGTGAGGAGCGCGAACTTGAAGGCGGTCTCCAGAAAGCTCGCCGAGGTCGCGTCGACGCGCGAGCGGCCCAGCGCCAGCCGCAGCACCCGGCTGAGCAGCCGCCACAGCAGGTAGAACGCTGCGAAAAGCAGCACCCCCACCAGCAGGTTCGCCAGGAACGAGGCGAGCGATGCCCCGATGACTTCGGGATCGAACTCGGCGCGGAGGCGGTCCGCGACGCCTAGGAGAAACTCGCTCATGCTGTTCGGTGAGGCCGGTGAGGGACGAGCAAAATACGGCGCGCCGGTTTTCCTCCCGTCATCGACCGTCTGTGTCCCGGATGTAGGCGAGGTGCTCGGGCGTGAACGGGACCGGCTCGGCGTCGAAGTCGGCCCAGAAGCGCGACGCGTCGCAGGTGTTGCCGGCGACGAGCATCTTGAACTGCGCCGGCGAGATCGGCAGCAGCCCGACCTCGCCGACGGTGCCGACGACGAACTTCGAGAGCCAGAGCGGCTGGTGGAGCTTCGGCTTGGGGTCGAGGCCCATCGCGCGTGTGATCCGGTCCACGGTCTCGTCGAACGTGAGCGCCTCGGGGCCGGCGACGCAGTAGGCGTCCTGTTCGAGGTAGGCCTTCGCGTCCGTCGGCGGCTCGCGGTCGAGCGCCTGCACGAAGGCACCGGCGACGGCGGCGACGTGGACGGGCTGCAGCCTGTACTGCCCGTCGCCGAGGATCGGGAGGACAGGGAACGGGCGGATGAGGCTGTCCGCGAGGCGGCCGGCGAACTCCTCGCGGCCAGGCCGAGCCGGTCCCGGCTCGGGGTCGCCGAAGAGGATCGACGGCCGGAAGATGAGGTAGACCTCGAAGCCGGCGGCGCGGACGATCTCCTCGGCCCGCCACTTCGTCGTCTGGTACTCGCTGTCGGCGTCCGCAGCCGCCCCGTTCGCGCTCATGTGGATAAAGCGCGTGATCCCCGCCGCCTTCGCCTCCTCGACCACCGTCCGCGTGCCCTTGACGTGGATGCGCTCGAACGTGACGCCCTTCGGCCTGACCTCCTCGATGATCCCGACGAGGTGGATGACGGCGTCGCAGTCGTTCATGTCGCCCTGGATCGACGAGAGGTCGGTGATGTCGCCGTAGACGACCTCGACCCGCCGGCCGGAGCGCTCGGCACCCGCGTCGTCGCCCCGCTCGATGTCCTCGACGACCGACTCCTGGGACGAGTCCACTTCGGCCACCTGCTCCGGGTCGATGTCGAGCTTGTCGAGTCCGCCGTCGCGGACGAGGCAGCGGACGGTGTGCCCTCGGTCGAGGAGCGCGCGGAGGACGTAGGAGCCGACGTAGCCGGTGGCCCCGGTGAGGAAGACGTGCATCGTTCAGGAGAGGAGGAGCGAAAGAGAGGAGGAGCGGAGGATGGGGGCGGCGGTGAACATCAAATCGCTTCCCATCTTCCGCTCGTCTGCTCCTACATCGCCACACCGAACGAGGTCCCGACGGCCAGCGCAGCCTGGACCATGTCGTGGCTCTGGGGCACGGTCCGCACCTTATGTGCGACCTCGGCGAGCGGGACCCGGGCCATCGTGCCGTTCTGGAGCGCCACCATCACGCCGTAGCTCTGGTCGGCGATGCAGCGGGCGGCGGCCTCGCCGAAGGCGGTCGAGAGGATGCGGTCGTAGGCCGTGGGCGTGCCGCCGCGCTGGACGTGGCCGAGGATCGTCGTGCGGATCTCGCTGTCGAGGTGGTGTTCGAGGGCGCGCCCGAGGACCTGGCAGGCCCCGCCGAGGCGGACCGGGTCGGGGCTGCCCTCGACGAGCTTCAGCACCGCCATCTCGCCGCCGACGGGCTTCGCGCCCTCGGCCATGGCGATGATCGTGAAGCGCTGCCCGCCCTGCTCGCGCCGCCGGCAGACGCGGGCCACCTCGTCCACGTCGTACTCGAACTCGGGGATCAGCACCACGTCGGCACCGCTGGCGAGGCCGGCGTAGAGCGCGATCCACCCGGCGTAGCGGCCCATCGTCTCCAGGACCATCACCCGGTGGTGGCTCTGGGCCGTCGAGTGCAGCCGGTCGAGGGCCTCGGTCGCAATTGCGACGGCGGTGTCGAACCCGAACGTCCGGTCGGTCCCGACAAGGTCGTTGTCGATCGTCTTCGGGACGCCGACGACGTTCAGCCCTTTCTCCTGGAGGCCGTGGCAGATCGACATCGTCCCGTCCCCGCCAATCGCGACGAGGGCGTCGAGCTTGATCTCGCGGACGTAGTCCAGCACCTCGTCCGACACGTCGGCTCCGTCGCGCCCGAAGTATTCGAAGGGGTTGGCCTTGTTGGAGGTGCCGAGGATCGTGCCGCCGACGGTGAGCAGGCCCGAGACGTCGCGGTAGGAGAGCGTCCGAGCGCGGCGCTCGATCAGCCCCTCGAAACCGTCCTCGAAGCCGATGACCGTAGCCCCGTCGCGGAGGATGAGGCTCTTGGTGACGGCGCGGATGACGGCGTTGAGGCCGGGGCAGTCGCCGCCGCCCGTGAGGACGCCAACGCGGAGCGAATCGGACATGGAGGGTCGGGAGTCAGGATGTCGCGGGTCGGGAGTCGAAGCTACGGACCACCGCGTTCGTGGGGGCGATTCGGGGTGGAGGGTCGGAGCTAGAGATTTACTTCGAGTCGGAGGTAGAACCGCAGGTCGAGGGCCGCGCCGACGGGGTGGTAGCGCTCCTCCTGGTTGAGGAGGTTGCGGAAGAGTAGGCTCCCGCGGAGCCGCCGCTGCCAGAGCCACTTCTCGAGCGAGGCGTCGAGGAGCCACGCCGCTGGCACGGTGGCGTCGTACAGCCCGCTGCCTGCGTTGACGAACGGCGGCGCATAGGCGGGCCAGCGCGCCGAGGTGCGATGGATCAGGGCCCCGGCGACCGTGAAGCTCTCCACGGTGAGTGCAGCGTCTGCCCCGAACCGGTGCGCGGGCACGGCCTCCCACGCACGCTGAAAGAACGCATCGCCGCCCACCGGCCCCTGCCCGTCCCAGTGCAGGCGGACCCGCCGCCCACTACGCTCCCAGCGCACGGCGACGCGCCCGCCCGCAGTCAGACCGGTCTCGTCCGGTGCGACTAGAAGCAGCCGAGGGCTGTCGAACGCGTCCGGGTCAGGGGCCGTCGGTTGGGCCTCGACCGTGAGGCCGTGGACGCTCCGCACCACAGCGTGCGTCTCTAGCGTAAGGGATGGTACCGGGCGAGCGATCGCGTCGAGGTGCAGCGATAGCTCCGTTGTTCTCTCCAGCCCAGCCGGCTGCCGCACGTCGACGGTCGCGTCGAACGCGTCGAACCCGCGCACCTGCCAGAAGCTGAACCGGGGCTGCTCCTCGGGGAGCCGCTGCGTGAGGGCCGCCGCCGCGCCGAGCGTCCACTGCCCGACCGCGTGCCGCGTCCCGAGCACGGCGCTCGCCCCGACCTCGCCGCCTGCCACCGCCAGCGCTGCGTCGAGATGCTGCCGCTGACCTGCCACCGTGCGCACGACCTGCCCGGTGACCGTCCCGAGCGTGAAGCCCTCCACCGCGTCCGAGGTCACGCGCCGGACCTCGCCGCCGAGCGTCGCCGTGTAGCCCCCGAACCGCCGCTGCCCGTCGAGTCCGGCGCGGAGCGTCCGCCGCTGCCAGTTCGGGTCGAGGCCGAGCGCCGCGCCGTCCCACGCGTCGAGGCGGTCCTCGGCGAGGGCGAGCCGGTAGCCGAGCGTGGTCCGCGCCGCGATGGGGACGCGCCCGTGGAGCCCGGCCTGCCCCCACAGCCGCCGCACCGGGATCTCGCGCCCGAGCGGCTGGAAGAACCACAGGTCGTTGGCCCCGCCGCCGAGGAGGCTGAGGGCGTGCGTCCCGCCGAGCGCGTCGGCTTCCACCCGGAGCGCTGGGGCCAAGAGCCGGAGCGCCGGGTTCGCGCCGAGCGCGTCGAGGTTGCGGTCGAAGGCGGCAAAGTCGGTGGCGTAGAACCGGAGGAGCTTGAACCGCGCCTGCGCCCGCCACAGCGGCGCGCCGTAGCCCGCGCGCGCCTCATAGTCGGCCCCGAACTTGTCCACGTTCCGGCTCGCCAGCTCCGGCACGTAGCGGAACGGGCCGGGGTCGCCGATCTCGTTGCCGATGGCGACGCCGCCTCGCGCTGCGCCGCCCCGCTCGGTCCGGGTGGTGTGGATGTGGAGGACGCCGCCGTGCGCGAGCGTGCCCGCCACGAGGCGCGGCTGCGTCCACACCTCGACCGAGTCGACCTGCGTGACGGCCACCGGCACGAGCGACAGGTTCTGCTCGCCGAACAGGCCCATCTCGATCCGCTCACCGTCGACGAGCAGCGTCCAGGTCTCGGCTCCGAACGGCTCCGCGCCGCCAAAGCTGGTGCGCCAGGTGAACCCGTCCACGGTCGCTGTCCGCATGCCGTCGATGAGCCGGAAGAGGTCCGGCAGCCGGTAGAGCCCGGCCGCCTCGATCTCGGCCCGCGTGACGACCTGCCGCCCCGGGTCGGGCAGGGCGCGCTGCGTCGTGTCGGCCGCGCTGAGCGAGGCCACGAGGGCGAGCACGGCCAGCGTCATCGCAGCGCCTCCCGCAGCCACTCCGGCGTGCGAAACGCCCGGCTCACGCCGACCTGCACAAACCCGAGGTCGATCCGCTCGGCCGTAAACATCCGCACCGCCGAGCCGCCTGCCGTCAGCCGCCACCCCGAGGCAATGGGCACGCTCGCGCGGAGGTCGAAGCCGGCCGTCAGTTCGGCCTCGCTGCGGACGGCCGCCGGGTCGTCGGTGTCGAAGCGCATGTTGAAGAGGCCGACGCGCACGCCCGGCGCAAGCTGCACCCCGCCGGGGAGTCCGATTCCGACACTCCACCCGGCGGAGGTGTAGAACGAGACGAAGTCCGGCACCGCAGGGTCTGCCGCCGCACCGCTCGCCGTGTGCCACGCCGCCGCCAGCCCGAGCCGGAAGTCGCCGAGGTAGAACGGCGTCGCGGCCCACACCTCGATTCCGGGGCCGGGGTCCCAGAAGTCCGTGAACGGCGCGTCGGCGACGGTCCCCACGCCGCTCAGCCCCACCTCGATTGTCTCGAACGGCTGCGCCGCCACCGGTGCGCAGAGCAACAGCAGGCAGAGGACGCGCAGCATCGCTCCCTGCCTAGATCTGGCTCGGGAAGTCCGGGGCGAGGGTGGACCGCCCGCGCTCACCCTCGTGCCCGAAGAACGTGACGCGCCCTTCGAGGTCGCAGATCCACACCTCGGTCGCGCCTTTGGCGAGGTAGAGCGTCACCTTCTCCTCCATCTCCGCCTCCGTGTTCGAGGGTGACTTGATCTCAGCGCAGATCGGGGGCGCGGTCGGGAACAAGATGCCGTCCTCGTGCTCGGAGAAAAACGACGGTTCCGTCCACGCCACGTCCGCCACACAGACTCCTCGACCCATCGGTACTGCTGCGTCGAAGGTCACCACGTCTCCGCACGCCGCGTCGAGCGCTCGGGCTAGGCGAGCTTTCATCCGACCGCGCTGAACACTGAACGGACTCGCCAGCACGATGCAGCCCCGCTCATCTAGCTCGATCTTGAACGGTACGTCTTCCAGCGCCGGGTGGTCGATGAGGTCCTGCCACTCCACTGGCTCGTCGAATGATAGCGTAGGGTGAGCCATCGTCTATCCTCTCTTCTCCATCCTCATGTGTCAATCGTCGCGTAGCGGGCGTTGCGCTCGATGAACTTCCGCCGCGGCTCGACGGCGTCGCCCATGAGCGTCGAGAAGACGCGGTCGGCGGCGGCGGCGTCCTCGACCGTCACGATCTGCAGGACGCGCGTGGCCGGGTCCATCGTCGTCTCCCATAGCTGCTCGGGGTTCATCTCGCCGAGGCCCTTGTAGCGCTGCACGGCGACGCCCCGGCTCCCGCCGAACTGCTCGACGATCTGCTCCAGCTCGGCGTCGGTCCAGCAGTAGTGCTCCTCCTTGCCCTTCTTGGCCCGGTAGAGCGGCGGCTGCGCGATGTAGACGTAGCCCTGCTCGATCAGCGGCCGGAGGTAGCGGTAGACGAGCGTCAGCAGGAGCGTGCGGATGTGCGCGCCGTCCACGTCGGCGTCGGTCATCAGCACGATCTTGTGGTAGCGCAGGTTGTCCGTGCTGAACTCCTCGGCCTCGACGCCCGTCGCCAGGCCGGTCCCGAGCGCGGTGACGATGTTCTTGATCTCCTCGTTGTCGAGGATCTTGTCGAGCCGCGCCTTCTCGACGTTGAGGATCTTGCCGCGCAGCGGGAGGATGGCCTGGAAGTGCCGGTCGCGGGCCTGCTTGGCCGAGCCGCCGGCGGAGTCGCCCTCGACGAGAAAGACTTCGCTCTCGGCGGGGTCTTTGGAGGCGCAGTCGGCGAGCTTGCCCGGCAGCCCGGCCCCGCCGAAGGCGTTCTTGCGCTGCACGAGCTCGCGGGCCTTGCGCGCCGCGGCCCGGGCCTGCGCCGAGAGCGTCACCTTCTGGATGATCCGCTTGGCGTCGTTCGGGTGGTCGTCCAGCCACTCGGCCAGTTTCTCGCCGACGAGGCTCTCGACCGCGCCCTGGACCTCGGAGTTGCCGAGCTTGGTCTTGGTCTGCCCCTCGAACTGCGGCTCGGCGACCTTGACCGACAGGACGGCCGTCAGGCCCTCGCGAAAGTCGTCGCCCGAGAGGTCCACCTTGACGTTTTTGAGGAGGCCGCCCTTCTCGGCGTAGGTCTTGAGCGTCCGCGTGAGCGCCCTGCGGAAGCCCGAGATGTGCGTCCCGCCCTCGTGCGTGTTGATGTTGTTGACGAACGAGAGGACGTTCTCGGTGTAGCTCGCGTTGTAGCGCATCGCCAGCTCGATCGGCACCTCGCCGTTGTCACCCTCGATGGAGATCGTGTGTTCGAGGATCGCCTCGCGGGCTTCGTCGAGGTAGGCGACGAACTCGGTCAGGCCGCCCTCGGAGTGGTAGGTCTCGGCGCGGAGTTCGTCGTCCTCCTCGCGCCGGTCCTCGATCGTGATCTGGAGGCCGCGGTTGAGGTAGGCCAGCTCGCGCATCCGGTCCGAGAGCGTCTCGAAGCGGTACTCGGTGGCGAGGAAGATCGAGTCGTCGGGCCAGAAGTGGACGTGGGTGCCCGTCTCCTCGGCGTCCTCCATCGGGCGGAGCTTCTGGAGCCCGGTGACCGGCACGCCGCGCTCGTAGGTCTGCTGCCAGACGTGCCCCTCGCGGCGGATCGTGACCGTCAGCTTGTTCGAGAGCGCGTTGACGCAGCTCACGCCGACGCCGTGGAGCCCGCCGGAGACCTTGTAGGTGTCCTTGTCGAACTTGCCGCCCGCGTGCAGCACGGTCATCACCACCTCGACCGCCGGGCGGTTCTCCTTCTTGTGCATCCCGACCGGGATGCCGCGCCCGTTGTCCCACACCGAAACCGAGTTGTCCTCGTGGATTTGGACCTCGACGCGGTCGCAGTAGCCCGCGAGCGCCTCGTCGATGGAGTTGTCGACGACCTCGTAGACCAGGTGGTGGAGGCCACGCACGCCGACGTCGCCGATGTACATCGCGGGGCGCTTGCGGACGGCTTCGAGGCCCTCCAAGACCTGGATGTTGTCGGCCTCGTACCGGCCGCTCGGCGGGACGGGCACGCGGACGGACTCGTCGTTGCCGTGGAGGTTTAGGGTCTCGTCTGCCATGCGAGTCGGAGAGTGCGGTAGGGAGTAGGAAAATCGCGGCCTGCGTGCAGAATATAGCGATTTTCGGAACCTCCTATGGCACGCTGCACCCGGGGATTAGTTCGCTTCGGCGAGCGCCTTTTCCAGTCCTTCGAAGAAGTCCGCTGTGCGGTCTAGCCACAGGATCAGCAGGGCCTCGAACCCGTCTCCTGAGGCGACAGCGAGGCGCTCGGCCTCCTGCTGCCGCAGCCGCGCCGCCTCGACGAGCGCGTCGGGCACAGCCGGGTAGAGGCTCAGCAGGCGCTGGTGGACGATGTGCAGTTCGCGGGCGAGCCGGCTCAGTGTCAGCCGGTCCTCGAACGCCTGCACGAGCGCGGCCTGCTCCTCGCGCGCCACGACGAGGCTGACGCGCAGGCGCGCCACGAGGCCGCGTAGCTCCGGCACGGCGGTGCGCAGGTAGGCCCGCACGGGCTGCGCCGCCTCCTGCTCCGACGGGTCGCGCCCGGCGCGGCGCTCGGCGAGCGCGCGCTGCACCTCAGCCGCCGTGCGGAGCGTCGAGACCAGCACGAGCGCGTGAAGCTGCCTGTTGTCGGGGAGATCAGACATGGTGTAAACAACGTAGGGGCTTGATTAATCAAGCCCCTACGGAAAACGGATAGGAGGCACGGTCACACCTCCAGGTAGCGCATGAACTCCTGCGCCCGGAGCGACAGTTCGTCGTCGCCGTCCTGCTCGTTGAAGACGGCCGCCACGCGGTAGCCGTGGTGTTCCAGGACGTGGCGGACGCGCGCCGTGTCGGTCACGTTGAGCTTGATCGTGACCCGGATCAGGCCGCCTTCGAGCGCCCCTTCGCCCTGGGTAGCGAGCGAGAGCACTTTGGCGTCGCTCTGCTCGATGAGGCGGCTGAGGACGCTCAGCGAGTAGTCCCGGAGCGACACTTCGAGGATCAGGATCGTGCCCGGCGTGCCGGTCGAGAGCATGCCGGCGAGTTCCTCGAACAGGACGCGGCGGCGCACGGCTCCGGCGTATTCGCCGTCTTCCTCCGCTACAGGCAGCACGCTGAGGTGGTGCACCGAGAGCAAGCTCGCCGCCTCGAATAGATGGACCTCCGGCGTCACGCTCAGCACGCCGAGTCCGACGAGTGCGCCCAGTTCCGTCCCGAGGTCGCCCGTCTCCAGCATCTCGTTCTCCGAGACGAGCGCCAGCAGCTGCCCCTCGCCGCTCACGACGGGCAGGTGCTCCACGTCGAGTTCCGCCAGCCGGTAGATCGCGTGCCCGGCGGTGTCCGTCGGCGCGAGCGGCTCGATATCGGGGCTGATGAGTTGTTGAACGGTCATAGCGGCAGAGAGCACGGTGCCGGAGCACCGTTTCCTGGGAGTGCAAACCCTATGCCATCTGCGGGCATGGGCGGGTGCAGCGCGTGACGCACAGCCTGCGCGAGTCTACGATGCGCCCGAGGGCGTCGCGGTGGCGTTTCTGCCGGGCTGCCGGAATAAAGACTCGAACCGTGGCCCGCATGAGACGAAAGGTCACGGCGCGAGGCGTCACACTGCTAAAGAACAAGGGTACGTCTTTGCGGAGAGGGCCGCCGGAACGGTCGTCCGCGTCACTCGGGGCCGCGTCACTCGGTGAGCATCGCGCCGCTGCCGAGGGCACCGTCGCCGCCCGGGGCGAGGGTGAACTGCTCGAATCGGGCGAGCATCCGGTCGAGCTCGGGCGCGTTTTTCTTCGAGGTGCGGAAGCGGAGGCGCAGGGCCGGCTGCGGCGCGTCGTCGTACTCCTGCGCCAGCACGGTGTCTTCTTCGAGGACTTCGGCGACGCGGTGGATGTGGGCCCGGCTCTTGGGCTCGGTCACCGGGAGGAGCGCCGTCCGCTCGACGTAGTCCGATTCGATCACCCCGAGCAGGGCTTCCTTCAGGCTGTCCAGGCCAATGCCGCGCAGGGCGGAGACGAACACCGCGTGCTCGTGCTCGGCGCGGAGCGCCTGGATCATGCCGCGCTCCTCCAGCACGTCCATCTTGTTGAAGACCATCAGCGTCGGCTTCTCGCGCGCGCCGAGCTCCTTCAGCGTGGTGTTGACCACGCGGATGTGCTCCTCGAAGTTCGGGTGGCTCGCGTCGACGACGTGGAGGAGCACGTCGGACTCGCGCGTCTCGTCGAGTGTGCTCTTGAAGCTCTCGATGAGCTTGTGCGGCAGCTTGCGGATGAACCCGACGGTGTCCGAGAGGAGGACCGACTTGTTGGAGTCGAGGTAGACCTGCCGCGTCGTCGCGTCGAGCGTGGCGAAGAGGCGGTCCTCGGCGAAGACGGTGGCGTCGGAGAGCGCGTTCATCAGCGTGCTCTTGCCGGCGTTCGTGTAGCCGACGAGCGCGACGCGGGTTTGGTCGCCGCGCCCCTTGCGCTGCGTGCGCCGCTGCTTGTCGATCCGGTCGAGTTGGTCGGAGAGCACCGCCATGCGGCGACCGATCAGGCGGCGGTCGGTCTCGATCTGCGTCTCGCCCGGCCCGCGCATCCCGATGCCACCCTTCTGGCGCGAGAGGTGCGTCCACTGCCGCGTGAGCCGCGTTTTGAGGTAGTCGAGCTGGGCGAGCTCGACCTGCGTCTTGGCCGTGGCTGTCTTGGCGCGGCGGGCGAAGATGTCGAGGATCAGCCCGGAGCGGTCGACGAGCTTGCAGCCGAGCGCTTTTTCCAGGTTGCGAAGCTGGACCGGCGAGAGGTCGTCGTCGAAGACCACGAGGTCCGTCTTGCGCCTCTCGACGAGCTTCTTGAGCTCCTCCACTTTGCCCTTGCCAATGAACGTCGCCCCGTGAATCTGTGGGAGCGCCTGCGTCACGCGGTCGGTGACGGTGGCCCCGGCAGTGTCGGCGAGCTGCTCGAGTTCGTCGAGCGCGTCGTCGAGGTTGGCCCGGGTCGTGTCGGGGGTGAGGACGCCGACGATGACGGCGTTCTCGCGGGGGCGGTCAGTCTGGGGAGGCGCGGCGAAGGACAAAAGTAGGCGGCTTGGTTGGGGAAAAGGATACGCCCGTTGTAAGGCCGGTTTGTATGTGTGGGAGCGCTGTGGGTTGCGGGCCTGATAGTTTCTTTACAGGAGGCACGCAGTGCCTGGGAGTGCCCGACGAATCACGCCCGGAAGAGCACGTCGAGGTCGAGCGTGAACCGGTCGAGTAGCCCCTCGCCGCGCAGCACGTCGCCCGGTCCGAGTACGAGCGGCGCGCCCTCCGCCCGCTCGACACGCACCCGCTTCCGCTCCGGCTCAATGATCCACACCTGCTCGGCGCCTGCGCCGAGGTACTCCCGCGTCTTGGTCTCCATCTCGTCCGCTGTGTTTCCCGGCGAGATCGCCTCGACCACTACTTCTGGAGTCACATCGAGGAAGCTGCGGCTTGTGACGCGTGCAAGGCGCGCGTGCGAGATGAAAAGCACGTCCGCACCGCGCACCGTGTCTGGGTCGCGTCCGGTGTAAATCCCGACCTCGCCGGAATACACCTCGCCGAGATCGCGGTCGGCGACGAAGTCTTCGAGCGCAGCGGTGATACGCACGACGTAGCGACCGTGAAACCAACTTGTGGGACTCATAAGCAGCAGGCGGCCCTCGACCAGTTCGCACCGTCCGAGGTCCGGCATGCGGGCCAGTTCGTCGCCCGAGAGCGGCTCGGCTCGGCGAAACACGTCGAGCAGCGGATGAGGAGGAGCAAGGGTAGAAGACATAGTCTCTCGAGGCGATATGCCCGGAAACTACGGGGCGACGAAACGGAGCGTTCCCCTCTCCCTCCACTCCTTCCATTCCTCCACGCCCGAAGACAGAGCCTCGCGCAGCGCGTCCGAACCCCTCACGCTGCGACCGGCTCAGGGCGCCACTGCATCGCAACCAGCATCTCGGCGAGGAGAAACAGCAGCGCCGCCGTCAGGAAGACGTTCCAGAGTTCGACGCCGGTTCGCTCCTCGGCGATGCGCTCGGCGGCGGCGAGGCCCTGCCCGCCCGACGCATCGAGGAGTTGGACGTCGGCCCCGGTCGCGGCGATCAGGCGGCGGCGGGCCTCGTCGGGGGCAAGCGGGGTGAGGTCGGACTCGCGGGCGTCGGGGTTGAAGGCGACGCGGCGGACGAGGCGCTCGCCCTGCATCACCTCGTAAACGCCCGGCTCGCGCACGGTGTCGTCGATCTCCAGGAGGACGCCGCCGGGGACGCTCCGCTGCTCGGGCGCGAACTCGGTCCCGTCCGGCCCGACCAGCCGCAGCCCGTCGGCGCCGCCCGAGGGACGCGTCCCGGAGACGCGCAGCGCGCCCGCCTGCCGGACGGTCAGCGCCTTGCCCGTGTCGGCGGCGGCGGCGAGGGTGTAGACGGCCCGGTAGAGGAGCGGCACGAAGAGGCCGCGCACCGGGAAATCGCTCCAGCGCGGGTCCGGGGCGACGGCGAACACGAACGCGGTCCCCTGCCCGCTCCGGAGCTCTTGCAGGAACGGCGCGCCGGTGGAGAGAGCGATCAGCGTGTTCTCGTCCCCGACGCCGGGTCGGTAGGGCCGCGCGAGCGCAATAGCCGGGCTCTCCAGCCGGGCTTGCCCGGCGCTCCCGTCGAAGACCCCGTCGAAGAGCGGGTGCTCCAGGTCGACCCGGCCGAACTGCGCCACCGGCTGCGCCCCGCCGAGCTGCCCGACGACCGCACCGAGCCGCCCGCCACCGAGGGCCGCGAAGAGCGCGTCGTAGTCGGGGGGGCGCGCGCGGTCGCTCGGGAAGACCATCAGCCCGCCGCCCTGCTGCACGAACTGCGCGAGCGCCGCCACCTCCCCGCTCGCCAGGCTCTCCGGCCCGACGAGCACGGCCACGTCGAACGTGGCGAGGTCCTGGGCGGCGAGCGCGGTCTCGGGGACCGTCGTCACGGCGAAGCGCGTCTGCTCGCCGCCGAGCGAGAGGGCGAGGTCGACGAGGTCGGCCCGCTGCCCCTCGCCCCGAACGAGGAGCACGCGGCAGGTCTCGGGGACGTGGAGCGTGAGGTAGCGCGTGTTGTCCCACGCGAAGGCGTCTTCCTCGGTGCGGACCTCGGCCGGGAGCCAGCCGCGGGCCTGCGGGGTGGCGGTGAACGTGACCGTCGCCGGGACGCCCGGCGCGAGGTCGGCCGTGGCCTGCGCCACGCGCTCGCCGCCGAGGTAGAGGCTCGCCGCGTAGCCCTCCAGCGGCTCGGCCCCGTAGTGGACGAGCGTCGCCTCGACCTCGACCGGCTGCCCGGCCTCGACGATCCGGCTCACGACGCGGGCCTCGGTGACGGCCACGTTCGCGTGCCGCCGCTCGCCGACCGGCAGGAGCGTGACCCGGACGCCTTCGGGTACCGGGACGCGGGCCGAGTCGAGGAACGTGGAGGCCTGGAGGTCGGAGACGACGAGGACTTCGCGGTTCAGGTTCGTCGCGCCTTCGAGGAGCGCGAAGGCCCGGCCGAGGGCGCTCCCGGCGGTGCCCGCTCCGGCCTCGGGTTCGAGTTCGGCAATCGCGTCGAGCGCGGGTCCCGCGTTGCGGAACGTCTCGGCCGAGGTCGCCGCCGTCCCGACGACGAACACCTCGTCGCCCGTCTCACTCGTCTCGACGACAGCGGAGGCCAGTTCCTGAGCCTGAGTCAGCAGGTCGCCCTGCGCGTCGCGGACCGTCATCGAGAGCGAGTGGTCGAGCACGAGCGCCGTCGAGGTCTGGACTTGCCCGCCGAAGACCGTCGCCCAGCCGCTCTGGACGGTCGGGCGCGCGAAGGCGAGGACGAGGCAGGCAATCGCGAGCGTACGGAGGACCAGCAGCAGCCACTGCTTGATGCGGACGCGCCGCATCGTGCTCTTCTGCAGCTCGTGCAGGAACGCCAGCGAGGAGAAGTCCACCCGCTTCGGCTTGCGGAAGTTGAAGAGGTGGACGAGGATCGGGATCGCCGCCGCCGCGAGGCCGAGCAGGACGAGCGGGTTGAGAAAGGCCATCGGGGCGGCAGTGCCTGGGGAACGCGGGCGGGGCTGAGCGAGGGGAACCGAACGGCTCAGGCTCCCAACGGTTCAGCCCCGCCGCTTCGTTTCTCACGGCTCCGAGACTGTTTGGTGAGCAGGTCCGAAGGCGAGAGCGAGCGAGCAGGACGGCGGCCAGGAGCCTGAAGCAGACGATGCGCCCGCATCGGCGATGCAAGGCGACGCCGCCGACGTGCCTGCGCAGCCGCTCGCAGCCCGAAAGTCGTCTTGCCAAACAGTCTCTCAGTCCTCGACGGATTCAGTCCTCGATGGAGAACGTCCGTAGGTCCTGTGCGCCCAGCACCGGGGTACGTCCGTTCGGGGTGTCGGCGTAGACCCACCACACGAAGTCGCGCCCGACTTCGAGCGGCAGCGAGGTAATGCGAACCCGCTCCTCACCGTCCACCGTCACCAGCTGCCCCGGCCCGTCTGCGGTCGCCGTGCTGGGGAAGTCGAAGGTCTCTGTGCTGTCCTCCGGGGCCTCGAACGATTCCACGACGCGCACGCGGTAGGTGGCCGGGCCGCAGGCCGCGGGGAGCCATTCGAAGGCCACGCTCACGGCGGAAGTATTGCCGGACAGCGTAGAAATGGTGGCCCCGTCGGCAGGGGTTCGCAGGGTCAATTTCTCCGGCCGCCCTGCCGTTTCGAAGGCCATGAACGGCGTGAACGGCCCACTGGCAAGAGAACCGTCCTCGCGGGTGCAGCTTGCCCGCACGCGCCACTCGTAGGCCCCGCTTTGTAGCAGCGACTGGGAGGCAGAGTCCGTGTTGAAGTCGAAGACGATGCAGCTCTCGTTACTGCCCGACCAGTGGGCGCTCGTCTCGGCCGACCAGTCGCCGAGGCACGAGGGCTGGCCAGCACGGCGGATCTCTACCTGGTAGGCTTTGCTGGTAGCGGCAACTCCCTCGACCGGCCGCCACATGAAGTTCGGAATGGCGACATTACCGGCCACGATGCCGGCGCAGGTCTCGCCGTCCAGCGGGCCGTCCAGCATGAGCGGGTCCAAGACCGGCGCAGCGAGGCCGCCGCCGGAAGCCGCGTCGTCCGGGCACGTCGCCGGGTTGGTATCCACGATAGGCGGATCGCCGACACCACCGCCTCCGTCGTCATTCCCGCCAGCGTTGCACGCTGCGTCCGCTGCAGCGTCGAACGGTATCGCGACGCGCTGGCTGAAGACGGACTGCACGCTTTCCCCGGCCCGCCGGTACTGCACCTGGAGGTTCAGCGTCAACTGCTCCATGCTCTGGAGGGCATTGGCAAAGCCGAAGCGAAGAAACACGTCCAGGTCTTCGTCTGCTGGAAGGCTTGCGTCCGCCCCACCGGTGTCACGAATGGACCAATCTTCGCTATCACCGAACGCCGGGCCGACGGGGTCGCTGGCGTAGAGGCTGGGCGGGTTCATGGCTATGTGGTTGCGGCCCCAGTTGACGATAAGGTTCGTAATCTCCTCATCATCTCGGTCGATGGCGAACGTGACTTCGGGGCGTCCACAGTTGAAGTCCACGTCGGCGACGGTGACCGTGGGGGCATCCTCGTCGCAGGCTGTGAAGCAGAGTGCGGCAACGAGCAGCAGGACGGGCGAGCGAAGCTGGCGAAGGCAGGGCATGGGCTTGAGGGGTTGGGTGTCTGTGCCTGCTTATCGTTAAAAACCGTCGCCGAGGATCATCGACCCAGCAGTGGGGCCCAGACGGTCTGTTCCGAAGGCCGGACAGGGCTGTCTGATCGCCGAGAAACCGCTGCTAGGTACTCCTTTATCTCACTGCACTTTTTTCAATACCTTGACCGTCCACGCCGGGCTGCCCTATGCCACCGTCCCCCGACACGACCCAGCTCTTGCTCGACGCCCGCGCCGGTGACGGTGCGGCGCTGGACGCGCTCTGGCCGCACGTCTACGGCGAGCTTCGGCAGATCGCCCGCGGCCGCCTGCTCGGGCACCGCCCCGGCGACACGCTCAACACGACCGCGCTCGTCCACGAAGCCTACCTCCGCCTCGTCGACGGCGAGCGCGCCGGCTGGGAGGGGCGGGCGCACTTCTTCGCCCTCGCCGCCCGCACGATGCGCTTCATCCTCGTCGACTATGCCCGCGCGCGCACCGCCCAGAAGCGCGGCGGCGCGCAGGCCGACCTCCGCCTCGACGGCCTCGAGGTCGCCGACGGCACCGCTACGGCCGAGCGCGCGGCCGACCTGCTCACGCTCGACCGGGCGCTCGACAGTCTCGCGGGCTACGACGAGCGCCTCGCCCGCTTCGTCGAGTACCGGTTCTTCGGCGGGCTGACCTACGACGAGATCGCCGAGGTGGCCGGGTGCTCGGTGGCGACGGCCAAGCGCGACTGGCAGCGCGCCCGGACCTGGCTCTACCACGCGATGCAGGACGCCGACGCGGGCGGCTGATACGCCGGGCGTCGTTTTTACGAAAGGAGAGACACACCGCCGCTGCTATGAACCTGCCTCCACTCGAACGCTGGCAGCGCCTCGACGCTCTCCTCGCCGAGGCGCTGGACCGGCCGCCCGACGAGCGCACGGCTTTCCTCCGTGCCCGCTGCGGAGGCGACCGGGCGCTCTACGCCGAGGTCGTCGCCCTCCTCGACGCGGCGGCGGCGGCCGAGGACACGCTCGGCGAGTCGGCCACGCACTACGCGGCGCCGCTGCTGCCGGGGCTGCGCAACGCCCTCGCGGCAGCAGAGGCTGCGGGCGACCTCGCGCCGGGCGCTGCGCTCGGCCCCTACCGCATCTCCGGCGTGCTCGGGCGCGGCGGGATGGGGACCGTCTACCGCGCCGAGCGCGCCGACGGCACCTTCGATAAGACCGTCGCCCTCAAGGTGGTCCGGCGCGGGCTGGACACGGACGACGTCCTCGCCCGCTTCCGCCGCGAGCGCCAGGTGCTGGCCAGCCTCGACCACCCCGGCATCGCTCGCCTGCTCGACGGCGGCGCGACCGAGGACGGCCGCCCGTACCTCGTGATGGAGTACGTCGAGGGCGAGCCGGTGACGGCCTACGCCGACCGCACCCGGCTCGGGGTCGAGGCCCGGCTCGCGCTCTTCGCGCAGACCGGCGAGGCGGTGCAGCACGCCCACCGCCGGCTCGTCGTCCACCGCGACCTCAAGCCGTCGAACGTCCTCGCGGCCGAGAACGACCGCGGGGAGCCGCGGGTCAAGCTGCTCGACTTCGGGATCGCCAAGCTCCTCGACCCGGAGACGGACGGCGACGGCTTGCAAACCCAGACCGGGCTGCGCCTGCTGACGCCGGCCTACGCCGCGCCGGAGCAGCGACGCGGGGAGCCCGTCACGACCGCGACCGACGTGTACGCCCTCGGGGTGCTCCTCTTCGAGCTGCTGACGGGCGACCGCGCCGAGCGGGACCGGCTCGCGCCCCCGAGCGAGCGCGTGACCGACGCGGCAGCCGAGGCGCACGGTACGACAGCCGACCGGCTGCGCCGCCGCCTGCGCGGCGACCTCGACCTGATCGCGCTCAAGGCGCTGCGCGACGACCCCGACCGGCGCTACCCGTCCGTCGAGGCCTTCCTCGACGACGTGCGCCGCCACCGCCGGGGCCTGCCGGTGCAGGCGCGGCCGGAGAGCGTGGCCTACCGGGCGCGCTCGTTCGTGCGGCGGCACCGGGTCGGGGTGGCGGCGGCGGCGGCGTTCGTCGCGCTGCTCGTCGGCGCGCTCGTCGCGGTCTCGCTCCAGCAGCGGGCCACGGCGCGCGAGCGCGACCGGGCCGCGCGCGAGCTGGCCCAGAAGCAGGAGGTCGTCGTCCTCCTGACCGAACTACTCGGCGAGGCCGACCCGATGCTGGCGCAGGGCGACACGCTGAACGTGTACGAGGTGCTGGGCCGGGCCGAGGAGCGCCTCGGCGACGCCTCCGGCTACGCGCCCGACGTCCGCGCCCACCTCCTCCACGCGCTCGGGCACGTCTACCTCAACATGGCCGAGCACGACCGCGCCGGGCACCTCCTGGCCGAAGCGTTCGAACTGCGGCAGGCCCGCTACCCCGACAGCCTCCACGCCGACGTGGTGAGCACGCTGGAGCTGCGGGGCCGGCTCGCGCGCGACCGGGGCGAGCCCGACCGCGCCGTGGCGCTGCACCGGGAGGCGGTGGCCCTGCGCCGGCGGCTCCACGCCGAGGCCGACCCGGCCCTCGCCCAGGCCCTCAACGACCTCGCCATCTCGCAGCACAAGCAGGGCGACCTGGGCGCGGCCGACGCGCACTTCCGCGAGGCCATCGCCGCGTACCGGGCCGGGCCGGGCACCGCCGACGCCCGGCTGGCCGAAACCCTCGGCAGCCTCGCCGTCCTCGTCTTCGAGTCCGACGACCTGGACGAGGCCGAGGCCCTCCTCCGCGAGTCTATCGACCTCCTGCGCACGCTTCGCGGGGACCGCCACCCGCACCTCGCGTCGAGCCTGAACAGTCTCGGGTCGGTGCTGCAGTACGGCGGCCGGCTCGCCGAGGCCGAGCCGCTTTTTGCCGAGGCCCTCGCCATCAACCGGGGCGCGTACGGCAAGGACCACCCCAGCGTGAGCCTCGTCCTGAACAACCTCGCCACCCTCTACGACGAGTGGGACCAGCACGCCGTCGCGGACTCGCTCTACCGGCGGGTGATCCGCGCCGACAGCCTCCGGCTGGGCCCGCTGCACCCGAATGTGGCGATCACCGTCCACAACTACGGGCTGATGCTCCACGAGGTGGAGGCGTACGAGGCCGCCGCCGGCCGGCTCGCGTCCGCCCACGCGGCCGCGCTCGAGACGCTCGGCGCGGAGCACATCTACACGCTCATCTTCGCCTCCAGCCTCGGCCTCAGCCTCGCCGATGCCGGCCGGGCCCGAGAGGCGGAGCGCCTCCTCCGCCCGGCCATGGACCGGCTCAGCGCCGAACTCGGGGCCGGCCACTGGCGGGTGGCGGTGGCCCGGCGCAACCTCGGCGCGGCCCTCGCCGCGCAGGGGCGCTACGACGAGGCCGGGGGCCATCTCCGGTTCAGCGTCGAGGTCCTCACGGCCAGTCGGGGGGCGGACGCCGAAGCGACGCAGGACGCGCAGGCCCGGCTCGACGCCGTGTCCGAGGCGCTGCGGCGCACCGCGGGCGGGGCCTGAGCGAAGCACGCTGGCTCAGACCCCGCAATGACGGTCAGTGCAGGAGGGTCACGCGGCGCGCCCGGGCGAAGCCCGCCGCCGTCATCCGCACCACGTACACCCCGCTCGGCAAGTCCCGCCCGTCGAGCGCCACCTCGTAGCGACCCGCCGCGACCTCGCCGTCCACGAGCCGCGCGGCCTCGCGCCCGAGCACGTCGAAGACCGCCACCGTCACCCGACTCGCCTCCGGCACGTCGAACGACACGACCGTTTCGGCGTCGAAGGGGTTGGGGTAGGCGGCGTGGAGGGCGAAGCCGTCGGGGCGCGCCGCGTCGGGTTCATTCGACACCGTCACCGCCGTCACCGTCGCCGTCACCGCCGTCGCGGTGTAGCGCACGTCGAGCTCGACATCGGGGGGGCCCTCGACCGCGTCGAACGTGCCGGTGAGGGCGGCCGCCGTCAGCAGCGTGTACGCCTCCCCGACCATCGGGGTGTAGCCGACGAGGCGCACCAGCCTCAGCGTGCCGCCGAGCGCCGCCTCGCCCGTCACGGCGAGTCGGTCGTAGCCGCTTCCGGCCGTGGTGCCGCCGAACTCGATGGCGAGCGCTCCCTCGGCGGCCTGCACGTAGTCGTTCGAGAGCGTGAAGACGCCGGTCGAGTCGGTGCCGCCGGGCGCGAGCGTGCCCGCATTCGTGATCGGCAGGGCGAGCGTGCCGCTGCCGCCGAGGACGCCGCCCTCGCCGAGGATCACCGCGTCGGCCTGCAGCTCAGCCCCTTCGGCGAGCGTGAGGCCGGGGGCGGCGAGCACGGCGCCGCCGGACCGCGCGCTCCCCCCGGATGTGGCGGCGAACGAGCAGCCGGACTCGGTGAGCCGAACCGTACCGTCCGTCTCGACCCGCCCCTGCTCGCCGATGTCAAAGCCGGCGGTTTCGATGCACACCGTAGCTCCGTCCTGGACCTGGAGGAGCGCCGCGCCGTCCACCCCGATCCGAGTCGAGACGGAGACGTCCCACCGCGCTCCCGGCCCGCGGATGAGGGCCGTACCGAGGCTGCCCTGGTTGACCCCGAGCGCCACCCGCGTACTGACGAGGGTGGCCCCGTCCAGGACCTCGAGGCCGCCGGTACCGGAGACGCCGACCTGCAGCAGGTCGTGGGTGATGGCCGACGCCTCGCCCGAGGCGGACGAAAGCGTCCACGTGCCGTCGCTCAGGGCTCCGCGCCCGACGTCGACCGTTCCGAGGAACGAGGCGCTGCCGTTGACCACCAGAGTGCCCGTGCCCCCCAGCCCGATCCATGCGGCCGAGGGATTGTCCGTGACCTGGAGCTGTCCGGCGTCGCCGACCGTGAGGGTGCCGGTGCTCCCGTCGGACAAGCCGATCCCCAAGCTATTCCGGATGGTGACGGTGCTGCCATTCAACACCTCGACGCGGCCCCGACCTTCGTCGCCCACGCCAAGGCTCCCATCGAGGCTCAGGGAGGCCGCGTCTCCGGACGCCCCCAGCGTCAGGACGCCGTCGCTGCCCGAGGCCACGCCGATGCTCCCCGTCTCGGCGGCCAGCGTGCCCCCCTCCAGCGCGAGGGCGCTGGGGCTATCGGCCTCGACGCCGACGCGGAGGGGACGCCCGGTCGTCTCACCGAGCCTCAGCGTGGCGCTGCCGAGGTCGAAGCGGACCGAGGTGGAATCGACCGTCAGCGCGCGAGCCGTCTGGTTCTGGACGAAGGTGACGGTGTAGGGCGAGGCGGCGTAGGCCTCGAAGATGAGGGCGTGCTTCTCGTCCGGGATGTCCTCGATGGACCACCGCG
This sequence comes from Bacteroidota bacterium, assembly GCA_038746285.1. Classification (NCBI taxonomy): domain Bacteria; kingdom Pseudomonadati; phylum Bacteroidota; species Bacteroidota bacterium. The sequence continues at coordinate 169,750 of JBCDKT010000001.1, read as the reverse complement.
CAGGCTCGTTGAAGAAGCCGGCGGCCGGCGCGACCCACCGCGCCGTGGGGCTCAGGTCGGCGCGCCAGGCCTCGAGGTTTCCATTGGGGTTGACGCCGTAGCCGACGATGACGGTGCCATCGGCCGAGATGCCGGTGGCCTCCCTGAGCGTCCAGCCGCTGAGGTCGACGTCCTGCTCTTCGAGCACCGTCTGCAGCAAGCGCATGCCGTCCGCCTCCGTCCAGATGAAGGCCTCGCGGCCAGTGAAGCCTGACCCGGTGGTGCCATAGCCAACGACGACGGTACCGTCGGCCGACACCGCATACGCGATGCTGAAGAAGTTTCCTCCTGGAAGATCGCCCAGCCCGACGATTCCCTCGCTCGCTGTCCAGCGGAAGGCTTCTTGGATGGTGGACACCCCGGTGCCCCCCACGACGACGGTGCCGTCGGCCGAGACGGCAACCGCTTGGCTCCTGTTGGCACCGTCCGGGAAATCACCTACCCCAAGCCCGACCATGCCTCCGCTCGCCGTCCAGCGGAAGGCCTCGATGTTTTCGTCGGCGTTTGTTGAGACCCCGACGACGACGGTGCCGTCGGCCGAGACGCCGTGGGCTTGGGAGTAAGGGGACTCGCCACCCAGGGTGCCGAGGTACGTCACGCCGCCCGCCGTCCAGCGGAAGGCCTCGCCTACATTGTCGTTTGATAGGACGGAGCCGACGACAACGCTCCCGTCAGACGAGACCCCGTCGGCGCTGCTGACAGAGGAACCGAACAGGTCCTGCATCCCGCCATCGGCGGTCCAGCGGAAGCCGTCAAAAAAGCCTGCATAGCTCCAACCGACGAGCACATCCCCGTCGGCCGACGCGCCCACCACCGAGCTACCCGCCTCGAATTCCGGCAGCCAGCCGATGCCCTCCATGCCGCCACTCGCCGTCCACCGGAACGCCTCGTTGAAGTCGCCGCTCACGCTATTCCCGCCGACGACGGAGCCGTCGGCCGAGACGGCGAAGGCTTGGCTTTGGAAGATCCCGCCCGGCAGGTCGCCGAGGCCCTGGAAGGGCTGGGCGCGAAGAAGCGGAGTCGCCAGAACGAGAACGAGAAGAAAAGAAAGTACACGCATGGGTTCGGGAGTCTAGAGGGTAGAAGCGTACGGGTAGGAGGTTTTGGAGCTCAGTGCAGGAGGGTCACGCGGCGCGTCTCAGCGAAGCCCGCCGCCGTCATCCGCACCACGTACACCCCGCTCGGCAAGCCCCGGCCGTCGAGCGCGACCTCGTAGCGCCCCGGCGCTCGCTCGCCGTCGGCCAGCACCGCCACCGCGCGGCCGAGCACGTCGAAGACCGCGACCGTCACCCGGCTCGCCGTCGGCACGTCGAGGCGCAGCGTCGCCCGCTCGGCAAAGGGGTTGGGGTAGGCCCGCCCCAGGGCGAACGCCGTCGGGAGGGCCTCGCCCGCCTCGTCCTCGCTGGAGACGGGCTGGCCGATCACCAGCTCGGCCCCGGCGTCGGTGCGGTCGACGAACGCCTCCAGGCCGTCGGGCAGGTCGAGCGCGTCGAAGCGGCCCTCGACGGCGGCGGCGGGGAGAAGCAGGAAGCGGTCGCCGTCTTCGGGTTCGAAGCCGTCCGTGAGGGTGATGCGGAGCGTGCCGCCGAGATTCGCGGTGCCGGTGACGGGCATCTGGTCGAAGTCGGTGCCGGGCGTCGGGCCGCCGATCCCGAAGTCGAAGACCGCCTCCGGCTCGGGCGCGGGCAGGTCGGAGTCGACCGTGAGCGTGCCGGGGGCCTCGCCGCCGGGCCGCCACGTCGCACGGTTAGCGACGGGGGCGGTGAACGACACCGCGCCCGTGCCGACGACCTCGGCCGTCTCGGTGAACGTGTAGGTCCCCGAGGTGTGCGCCAGCCGCCCCGTCTCGGCGATCTCGGTGCGGCCCATGTCGGTCACGTTCGCGATGGTCTCGACGGTTCCGTCCTCGATGCGGATCGTCCCCAGGTTCTCCGGCTGGCTGTTGCTGAACCGCAGCGTGCCGCCGTCGTGGACGAGCGTGCCGACGTTGCGGAAGCGGAGGAAGCTGAGGAGCCGCGTACCCGGCCCCGAGGAGGTGAGCGTGCCCGTGTTCTCGAACGTATTGTCGAAGCCCCCCGCGAGGTCGGCGTCGCCGGTCCAGGTCACCGGCCCCTCGGTGCGGAGCGTGCGCGTGTCCGCGAGCCGGATGACGGCGGTGCCGCCGATGGTAGGCAGAAACGCGGGACCGAGGACGGTCGTGCCGCTGCCTCCCATCTGGCCGTCGGTCCACGCCAGCGAGTCGGTGACGGTGACCGTGCCGCTACCGTCCAGCGTCCCGTCCTCGATTACGAGCGTGGGGAGTGTGGCGTCGATATCGAGGGTGAGAGAGCTTTCTTCTGTTTCGAGACGGGTCGTGGCAACGTCGTACGTGTCCGACACGCTCAGCTGTCCCGTGGAGATGGTGACGGCGGTGCCGGTGACGCTGCGCTGAGATACCGCCCGGGTGATCCGCAGCAGCCCCGCCCCCGCCACTTCGAGGGCCCCGTCGCCGGTGACGATGCCGCTCAGGCTGAGCGAGCCGGTCTCGATGCGGACGAGGCCGTCGTTGACGAGGCTCGAGACGATGGTCGCCTCGCCGTCCGCCGTCCGGCGGATCGTGCCCGTCGCGCTGTTGGTGATGGCGTCGGCGATGAAGGAGAAGGTGATGGTCGTCTCGCCCATCGCGAGGAGTAGCTCGCCGTTGTTGACGAGGCGGCCCGAGCCTGCCCAGAACCCGGAGCCGTCCCACAAGATGCTGCCGTCGTTGACGAGCGTGCGCCCGGCGCTCAGCTGGAAGCGAGGCGGGCCTTCGGCCATGTGGCCGGTCGCGCCGGTGGCGAGGGTGACCGTCCCCGTCCCGCGAAACGTCTCCGAGTCGACGCCGCGGCTCGACCAGAGGAGGCGGTCGGTGATCCTCAGGTCGAAGTCGCCTCCGACGGCGCTGTTGCCGGTGATCTCCAGCCCCGCGACGGTCGTGGCTTCGGTGAGGGTCGCCGTCACGGGGTTGCCGGCCACGACAGCGGTCACGACGGCGATGTCGGTGGCGGCGGGGACGCCGTTGGGGGACCAGTTGGTGGGCTCGGTCCAGTCGCCTTGAGCCCCGCCGGCCCACTCGTAGCGAGTCTGGGCGTCGGCCGTGGCGGCGGTGAGCAGAAGGAGCGTGAGCAGAATGTAGACGGTGCGCATGACGGTTCGGGGTTGGAAAAGAGGGGGTTTCTCTCCTTTCGTAAAACACCGTCCCGTCGTATCACCGAACCGACGAGCAGACCCTGGCGCGAAGCCGGGACACGGAGGAGCGGCCTCTTCCCCCGCACCCGACCGCACGCTCACCGCAGGAGCGTGACGCGGCGCGTCTCGGCGAAACCCTCCGCCGTCATCCGCACGAGGTAGACCCCGCTCGGCAGGCCTCGACCGTCGAGCGCCACCTCGTAGCGCCCTGCTGCTCGCTCGCCGTCGGCCAGCACCGCCACCGCGCGGCCCAGCACGTCGTAGACCGCCACCGTCACCCGGCCCGCCTCGGGCAGCGCGAACGCCAGCGTTGTCCGGTCGGCGAACGGGTTGGGGGTGGCGGGATAGAGGGTGCCCGCCTCACGCTCCGCGCCCGGCTCATCCGCCGTGACGGCACACGGCCAGCCGAGATCGTTCGCCGTCATGCAGATCTCGCCTGCGGACCGTGCCACGTCCGAGACGCGCAGCTCGTCGGCCAAGCCGGAGTAATAGAACCCGTCGCCAGAGTCGCTGTGCCCGATCCATGCCCGCTGCCCGCCGCCGCCCTGGAAGACTCCTGAGGCCGGCAGACTCTCCACCGGGTGACCATCGATGTAGAAGCTCAACAGCCCGCCTCCGAAAGCGAGCGCGAAGTAGTGCCAGTCCGTGCCGATGTCGGGGATCGTGAGGGTCTGGTCGGGGCTCCAGTTGCAACCGCCGGAGGCCGTGGTTTTCGCCGCGTAGCGGGCGCTCGTCCCTCCGGCATAGAGCCACCATCCGTTGCCGCAGGTGTGCGTGAGCAGGACCGGGATCCAGACGTCCGTCGTCGCTGCGGCGATGTATTCCAGCGTCCACGCACTTGAGCCTTGGAGCGCTACGCGAACGGCATCCATGTCGATCCGGTCGTCTACGCCGTCAAATTCGCGAGCGCTACCGTAGCGACCGGGTACAGAGGTGGTGCCGTCGTTGAAGGCGTGGAGGTCGTTGCCGGATAGGTCGAAGGTCGTGTCGGGGTTGGCCCCGTCGAAGGTGTAGAGGGCGACGGTGCTCGTGTCCACGGAGAACGCGGGCGACTGGGCCGCCGCTGGGAGTGCAAGCATGGAAAGAAGTGCGAGGTAGACGGTGCGCATGACGGTTCGGGGTTGGAAAAGAGGGGGGTTCTCTCCTTTCGTAAAACACCGCCCCGCCGTATCACCGAACCGACAAGCACACCCCTGTGCCAAGCCCGCGAACGCTGGCTGCGCTTCACGGCGCACAGGGGTCTCCGCTGGTGAGCGCGAGCCTGCCAGCAGCGCTCACAACTCGTCGACGAGCTCTTGCCACGGGTTGCGGTCGAGCACCCAGCGGTAGAAGAACGCGCCGAGCACGCCGTGGTAAAACCCGAGCGGCCAGAGATTCCGGTGCCGAAGATAGAGCGCCGCATAGGCCGCACCGAGCGCCGTCGTCGCGGCCGTCAGCTCCCAGTTGGGGATGTGAACCGAGCCAAACGCCACCGCCGAGGCCGGCGCGATAATCCACGGCGAGAGACCCGTCCGGTCGAGGTGGCGGGTGAAGAAGCCCTGGACGAGGGTCTGCTGCACGACGCCCCACGCCGGGTAGAGCACGAACAGCGGCAGGAAATCGGCGTCGAGATTCAGGGTCCCCTGTGCCGCGCCGACCGCCGCCATTCCCGCCAGCGACACGCCCGCCAGAATCGAGGCGTCGCGGAACGCCGGGCCGAGGTTCTGCCGGGTCAGCCCGAGGGCGCCGAGGAACCCCGGCTCCGTCGCCGCCCGGACCCCGACGTAGCCGGCCCAGCCGCCCGCAGCGAGCGGGATGAAAACGCCCGAGGCGTCGTTGGCCGAGAATACGAGGTGCCCGGCGCCGGTCAGCGCAACGGCCCCCATCTCCAGCCACGCGCGCGCCGAGAGCGGCGGTGCCCCACTCGCCCGGTTGATCGGAATCGTGAGCGAGAACGTCGGCCCAAGCGCAGGGCGGTCGAACGTCGGTTGAGCCGGGCAGGCGACTGCGAGCACGAGGCAGACGCCGGCTAGCAACGAGATGCGCATAGGCAGGTTTTGAGGCTTGAGGAGGCGGAAGATACCCGGCGCGGTGGCGTCCCTCGTCACCGCTTTACCTGCGGTCCGGCTGCGCCGTAGCTTTCGGTCCCCACGCTGCCCGCCCATGCCCTGCCTTCTCGCTCTCCTGCTGCTCGCCCTCGGCGCTCAGGCGTACCCGGCCGACCTGCCCGACGAGGTCGTCCGCGTGCGCCTGCTCGAACGCACGGCTCCGCGCTCGGCGACCGTCGGGGCGGTCGGCGGGCCGGTGCAGGTCCGCGTCGGGGCGGCCCTCCTCGGGACCCTCCGGCCGGGCGAGGCGGCCGTTGTGGAGACCGAGGGCGGGGCGCTCGCCCTCCGCGCCTTCGGCGAGCGCGAGGCGGCCGAGCGCGTCCGGTTCGTGCCGCACCGGGGGGCGCACCTCCGGCTCCGCGCCGGGTCGGTGGACCGGACCTACCACGGTACCCTCTCGGCCTCAGCCGACGGCTCCGGCGGGCGGGCTCCGCTCCGGCTCATCAACGCGGTGCGGCTCGAAGACTACGTGGCAAGCGTGGTCGCGTCGGAGTATCCGTTCCGGGAGGCCGAGGGCGTCAAGGCGCAGGCCATCCTCGCCCGGACCTACGCGCTCCGGTCGAAGGGCAAGTACGGGGCCTACGACCTCGTGGACGACGTCCGCTCGCAGGTCTACCGGGGGATCGGGACCGAGACGGCGACGGCGCGGCGGGCGGCCGAGGCGACGCGCGGCGAGGTGCTGACCTGGCGCGGGAGCCTCGTCGAGGCCGTCTACTCGTCCTCGTCCGGCGGGCACACGGCCGACAACGACGCCGTCTGGAGCGGCCGCCCGCTCCCCTACCTCCGCGGCCGGCCCGACCCCTTCGACCGCGCCTCGCCCAACCACCGCTGGACGACGAGCGTGGACCGGACCCGGCTGCTCCGCACGCTGTCGGCGCGCTACGGCGGGTCGGTGACAGGGGTCGAGATCGGCGAGCGCAGCCGCGAGGGGCGGGCGCGCTCGGTGCGCCTGCTCGGGCCGCGCCCGCAGACGGTCCAGGCCAACGACTTCCGCATCACCCTCAACAACGCCTTCGGGTCGCGGCTCTTGCGGAGCGCGTTCTTCTCGGCGCGGCGCGAGGGCGACCGCTACGTGTTCGAGGGGCGCGGCTTCGGGCACGGGGTCGGGATGAGCCAGTACGGCGCGCGCGAGCAGGCGCGGCAGGGCTACGGATACCGCGACATCCTCGCGTTCTACTTCGCCGAGACGCGCGTCACGCAGCGCACGCCCGAGGTGGCTGCGCCGCTCTACACCGAGGCCCCGGCCGCGACGGGGCGCACCGCGCTGCTCGCCCCGATCCCCGTTCGCCCGGCGGCGGTCCCGCCGCGCCCGCCGCCCGACCTCCGCACGGGCTGGTAGCCAGAGCAGCGCTTGAGGCCGGCAGGGCGTGTTCGTATCCTCCGCCGGTCTTCATCCCCCTGCCCCGATGCCTCGCCTCACGCTCCTCCTCGCCGTCCTCGCCGCGCTGCTGCCGGCGGCCCACGCCCAGATGACCCCGGCCACCCCGCCGCTCGCGCGGAGCGTGCCCTCGGACCAGCCCTTCGCCTCGGCGTGGTTCCCGAACACGATCCTCGACTGGAGCCCGGAGACGGACCCCGACGCGCCGTACAACCGGTCGGCGGTCCCGCTGGCCTCGCGCTTCGCGGTCCCCGGCCTCCAGGCGAACGGCAACGCCCGGCTCGGTGAGGCCGGCATCAACCCGCTCTCCGTCTTCGCCCCGACGAGCGGCAACCCCTCGCAGGGGAGCCTCGACGCGAGCTACTACGCCTTCAGCTACTGGCCCTACGTGGAGGTGCTCATCTTCTGGGGCGGCTCGGCGAGCGAGGGGCTGATCCTCGCGCCCAACCCCGGCGTCACTGACACCGCGCACCGCCACGGCATCCCGGTCCTCGGGACGGTCTTCTTCCCGCCTACCGTCTTCGGCGGGCAGATCCAGTGGGTCCGCGACTTCGTGCAGCGCGACGGCGACGCGTTCCCCGTCGCCGACAAGCTGATCGAGGCCGCCGCGTACTACGGCTTCGACGGGTGGTTCATCAACCAGGAGACGGCCGGCGGCAACGCAGCGCTCGCCACCGACCTGCAGGACCTCATGATCTACCTCCAGGACAACTCCGACCTGCAGATCGAGTGGTACGACGCGATGACCGAGTCGGGGTCGATCTTCTGGCAGGAGCAGCTCAACGCGCAGAACGACGCCTTCTTCCAGCAGGGCGAGGTCCGCGTGTCCGATTACATGTTCCTCGACTTCGGCTGGACGGCGAACGACCTGGCCTCGAGCAACGCCTACGCGACCTCGCTCGGGCGCGACCCCTACGAACTGTTCGCCGGGGTCGACTACGGCGCGCGCGGCCTCGGGATCGCCTCCTCGATGCCGCGCATCTTCCCCGACGGCGAAGCCCACCGGACCTCGCTCGGCATCTTCCGCCCGGACGAAACCCTCGTCCCGAACCTCGACAACTTCTACGAAGCCGAGCGCGCCCTCTGGGTCGGGGCCGACGGCGACCCGAGCCGCGAGGACGCCGGCAACTGGAAGGGCATCGCGCACTACATCCCCGCCGCGACGAGCATCGACGCGCTCCCGTTCGGGACGCACTTCAACGTCGGGCAGGGGCTGGGATATTTCCTGGGCGGCGAGGACATCGCGGCCCCGGCGTGGCAGGCCGACGGCTGGAACAACCTCGCGCTCCAAGACCTCGCCCCGACGTGGCGGTGGTGGGTCGAGACGGCGGGCACGCCGGTCACGGTCCGGTACGACTTCGACACGGCCTACCAGGGCGGCTCGTCGCTCCGGCTCGCGGGCGACGTGGCGGCCGAGCAGACGGTCCGCCTCTTTCAGACCGATCTCGACCTGACCGGCAGCAGCACCCTCGAGGTCGCCTACCGCGTGGACGCCGCGGGACCGGTGGCCCTCGCCGCCGGACTGACCTTTGCCGACGACCTCGGGGGCGTGGCGACGCTCGCGCTCGGCCCGGCCGCATCGGCGGGCTGGAACGTGGAGACGCTCGACCTGTCGGGCTTCGGCGGGCGCTCGCTCGCCGGGCTGAGCCTCGTCGTCCCCGCCTCGGCCGGGAGCGGCTTCGAGGTCCACGTCGGCAAGCTGGCCGTCTACGACGCGGACCCGGCCCCGGCCCCGCCCTCGGGCGTGACCGTCGAGCGCCGGGTCGACGAGACGGCCGACGAGATCACGCTCCGGCTCCGCTGGACGGCCTCGCCCGACGCCGACGCGGTCCACCACTACGAGGTCCTCCGCCGCTTGCCGGGCGGCGAGCCGGAGTTCATCGGCGGGGCTGCCGGGACGGCCTACTTCGTCCCGTCGCTGCGGCGCGTCGACGGGCAGGCCGAGATTCCGGTCGAGGTCGTCGCTGTCAGCCCGACCGGCGCGCGCTCGGCACCGGCAACGCTCACCGTCAACAGCTTCGACCTGCCCGGCGTCGCCTCGGCCCCCAACCCGGCCGACGGCGCGGCGAACGTACCGACCAACACCCGCCTCGCGTGGACGCCCGGCGGCGGAGCCGTGAGCCATGTCGTCTACTTCGGCACCACGAGCACGCCGCCCCAAGTTGCCGAGACCGACGACCCGCTCTACGACCCCGGCCCGCTCGACCCGGAGACGACCTACTTCTGGCGCGCCGACGAGGTGAACCCGGCGGGCACGACCGAAGGCCCGGTGTGGAGCTTCACGACCGGCACGGGCGCGAGCGCCGGGGCCGCGCTCCTGTTCGACGGCGAGGACGACTTCGTGGACCTCGGCAGCGGCGCCGCCCTCAGCGTGACCGGCACCCAGATCACCCTCGAAGCCCGCATCAACCCGACCGCGTGGCGCGACCAGCCGTTCCAGGGCAGCGTCCTCAACAAGGAGCAGGCCGGCGGGGCCGGGAACGACGAGGGCTACGCGCTCCGCGTCGGCGGCAACGGGCGGGCCAACCTGCTGCTCGGCAACGGCTCGTGGCAGGAGCTGACGACGCCGAACGGGACGCTCGCCCTCAACGTGTGGCAACACGTCGCCGCGACCTACGACGGCGCGACGATGCGGATCTACGTCGACGGCGCAGAGGTCGCCGCGCGGAGCCTCAGCCACAGCATCACGGCCAACGACTTCGCGCTCCGCGTCGGAAGTTCCGAGAACAGCCCCGAGCGCACCTTCCCCGGCGGGATCGACGAGGTGCGCGTCTGGAACGTCGCCCGCACGCCCGAGCAGATCGCCGCGAGCCAGGAGACGGTCGATCCGGCGAGCGAGGGCCTGGTCGGCTACTGGCGCTTCGACGAAGGGGCCGGGCAGGCCGTCAGCGACGCCACCGGCAACGCCGACCCCGGCACGCTCGGCGCGAGCGACGCCTTCGGCAGCGACGACCCGGCGTGGACCCTCTTCGCCGTCGACGCCGAGGACGGCGCGCCCGGCCTGCCGACCGCCTACGCCCTCGACGCGGCCTACCCCAACCCCTTCCGCACCGCGACGACCGTCCGGTTCACCCTCCCGGAGCCGGGCACGGTGCGGCTGACGCTCTTCGACCTCCTCGGCCGCCGCATCGCCGTGCTCGCCGACGGGGCGATGCCCGCCGGCCGGCACACGGTCCGCCTCGACGGGGCGCGCCTCCCGAGCGGCGTCTACCTCGTCCGCATGGAGGCCGGACCGTTCAGCGCCTCGCGGCGGGTCGTACTGACACGCTAGCTTGCACTCTACCTGTCGATAGACTCGCCCTCGTTGACAACCGCATCGAGGAGAGCGAGCAGGTCATCTACGGCTTGATGCTGATCCTTGGGATACCAGATGGGAAAGATGTTTCGGATGACTAGCTCATCTTCGCGATCTGGCGGAAGTCGGTCCACCTCTGGGCTTTCGATAATGGCGATATGTCGAGGGATGGCATCGGAGCCAGCGGCTGTGATGAGGTAGTCCCATAGGTCCATCGTCCGGTCGGCTCCGAGGCTGCACCCGAGGAAAACAAGGAAGTAGTTCTCATAGACTCCCTTGATTGCCTTCGGCAGTGGCAAGCTGAAGTCGAAGGCGGTATCGCCGTAGGCCGCGACATACTCCGAATAGGTTAGGACGCGGTGCGTAGGATATTCCAAGTCCCCGTGCAGCTTCAGGAGGTGGTGTTCACCTTGAGAAAGGGCGTACGTGAATCCACCTTCATTACCCCCGATGACCCGGTGATCGAAAGCACATGCAGCCTGTTTATAGACCGTTTCTAGAACAGCGTCGAAGTTAGTCGTGATGAGACACCCTTGAAACAGGCGTGGGAGGCGGAGAACGGCCCCTGCCAGTTCCATGTCGCGCTTGTAGGTGGTCGTCAACCGCTCGTTAAACCAGTTCGCCGGTCGGGCAGCGACGATCTCCTCTGCGACTTGCTCGTACCCCCCAGCATTCAGGCGTGCTGCGATGTTGGGGACATCCATGCCTGACTCTCCAGCGAGACGAAGAAGAAACTCTCTCCACAGTGGGTTGCCACATGGATGAGACAGTCCCGCTCCCACGAACGGGATTGCCTGGTTGCGCTGGACCACCTCGGACAGCCTTTCGAACCGCTCACGATTGGAAGCGCTGAGCGTCAAGACTGAACGCGCACGGGCCAGCACGTCCTCCAGCGGCTCACTGACTCTCGTCCACTCGGTGAGGGCAGCCTCGTAGGCTACCGGATCCATCGTAGACAGCACGTCGGCGGGGTCGAACGAGACACCTGCGATATGAATAGGCTTCCCGCCAGGATCTACTTGGGCAGAAAGAGTCGTGTCGAAGTCGGGGTTGCGTGAAGGGGTTGCCATCCGATAGGTCTCTCGTTTGGCTACTACTATGACGCAGCCGTGGTCGAGGCGAGCACCTCGGCCTGGTGGATGACGGTCTCGACGGCGCTTTCCTGCTTTTCGGGGGGGTAGCCGTGGCGGCGGAGGAGGCGCTTGACGCGAGCGCGCATCCGGGCGCGCACGGCCTCTTTCTTGGTCCAGTCAATCGTGGCGGAGCGGCGGATGGTGTCGGCGAGGCTTTTTGCGATAGCACCGAGCGCATCGTCGTCCATCACATCGGTGACGCCGTCCTGAGCCGCGAGGGCGTCGTAGAAGGCAAGCTCGTCGTTCGTGAGGCCCAGTTCAGCCGCCCGGTCGGGGAGTGCGCGGATCGTCTTGGCTAGCTCGATCAACTCGGCGATGACCTGCGCCGTCTCCAGCGAGCGGTTGTGGTAGCGGTTGAGCGTGGCCTTGAGGGCCTCCGAGAACCGGTCGGCCTGGACCACGTTCTGGCGGCGCTGGCTGCGGATCTGGTCGCGTACGATTCGCTCCAACAACTCCCGCTGCAAGTTCTCGTGCGGGACGGCGCGGACCCGCTCCAGAAACGCATCCGACAGAATAGAGAGGTCGGGATGTTCGAGCCCGGCCATCTCGAACAGGTCGACGACCTCGTCGGTGTGGACGGAGGCCGAGACGAGGCGGCGCAGCGCGAAGTCGACAGCGCGCTTGTCCGAAGCCCCTGCGCCGCCCGTTTTCTTCTGCTTGCGGACGCTCTGCTGGAGCTGCTCGTAGAGGGCGATCTCGTCGCGGAGGTCGCGGGCGGCTTCGAGGTGAAGGGCTAGTCCGGCGGCCTTGCGGAGGCTCGCCATCGCGTCGTGGTACCGCTCGGGGCCGGTGCGCTCGCGTCCCCGCTCGTCGGTGGCGGTACCGAGCCCGAAGAGGTGGTCGAGGGCTTCGTTGTAGACCTCGACGCGCTCGGTCTGGCCGCCTTCAACGTAGCGGTCGCGGAGGTCGAACCCGTGGAAGAGGTCGCGCACGCGCCCGACGGCGGTGCGGAGCGCGCCGAGCGCCTCGTCGATGGGGAGGGTGGGCTGGTCGTTGTAGCGGCTGTAGGTCTCGACGGCTTTGCGGAGCGGGTCGGCCAGCCCGATGTAGTCCACGATGAGACCGCCGGGCTTGTCGGCGAAGACGCGGTTGACGCGGGCGATGGCCTGCATCAGCGAGTGACCCTGCATCGGCTTGTCGACGTAGAGCGTGTGGGCGCTCGGCACGTCGAAGCCGGTCAGCCACATGTCGCGCACGATCACGAGACGCAGCGGGACCTCGGGGGCGGGCGGGGGCTGACCCAGTTCTTCTGCCTGCTGCCGGGCCTCGGCGTTGCGGCGCTCGACCTCGCCGATGGGTTCCTTGAACCGCTTCTCGATGACCGCCCGCCGCGCCTTTGAGCGGACGTGCTGCGCGATGAGCGCCTCGTCGCTGGCCGAGCCGGTGATGACGACTTTGATCTGCCCCTCCTCGTCCTTGTCCGAGTGCCATTCCGGGCGGAGCTTGACGATCTCGCGGTACAGCTCGGCGCAGATGCGGCGGCTCATCCCGACGACCATCGCCTTGCCTTCGAGCGTCTCGATCCGCCGCTCGTAGTGCGCGACGATGTCCTTCGCCACGACGCGGAGCCGAGCGGGCAGCCCGACCACCGCTTCGAGCTGCTTCCACTTGCGCTGGATGCGCGCCACGTCGAAGATTTCCTGGTCTTCGGTCACCTCCTCGAAGCCCTCGTCAAGGAACGACTCAGCCTCCTCGGGGAGGTCGAGCGTGGCGAGGCGGTTCTCGTACGAGAGCGGTACGATCACGTCGTCGGCGATGGCCTCGGAGATCGTGTAGGTGTCCACGTAGTCGCCGAAGACGTTCGAGGTGGAGCGGTCGCTGAGTTCGAGGGGCGTGCCGGTGAAGCCGACGAACGTGGCGTGGGGCAGGGCGTCGCGGAGGTTTCGGGCGAGGCCGTCGGTGAAGTCGTAGTGGCTGCGGTGGGCCTCGTCGGCGAGGACGATGACGTTGCGGCGCTCGGTGAGCACGGGCATCGCCTCGTCCTTGCGGGTGCCGAACTTCTGCAGCGTCGAGAAGACGATGCCGCCGGCGCGGGTGGCGAGCAAGTCGCGGAGGTGCTCGCGGGTCTCGGCCTGCTCGGGGGCCGGGAGGAGGTCGCGCACGGCGGCGAACTGCCCGAAGAGCTGGTCGTCGAGCGCCGTCCGGTCGGTGAGGACGAGGACGGTGGGCGTCTTGAGCGATGGGGTGACGAGGGCTTTGGCGGCGAGGAAGGCCATCGAGACGCTCTTGCCGGAGCCTTGCGTGTGCCACACCACGCCGCCGCGGGCGGAGTCTTCGGCGATGGCGGTCTTGATCTCCCCGAGCGCCCGGTTGACGGCGCGGCGCTGGTGGTCGGCGGCGAGCTTTTTGACGAGGCGGCCCGAGTCGGGGTCGGTCTCCCAGACCTGGAAGTGGCGAGCTACGTCGAGGAACGCGGCGGGCGCGAAGAAGCCCTCGACGAGCGTGCGGAGCGCGGGCGCAGCCTCGGGGGCGACGCTCCCGTCGGGCATCGTGCGCCACGGCCCGAACCGGCGCAGCGGCGCGGTCAGGCTGCCGACGTGCGCCTGCCGCCCGTCCGAGAGCACGAGCGCGACGTTGTAGACGAACAGGCTCGGGATCTGGTCTTTGTAGGTCTCGAACTGCTGCCACGCGTCGGCCAGCTCGGTCTTGCTCCCGGCGACGTTCTTGAGTTCGGCCACGGCCACGGGCAGGCCGTTGAGGTAGACCACGAGGTCCGGGCGGCGGACGTTGCGGTTGGCCGTCTGCTCCTCGACCGTGAGCTGGTTGACGACGAGCCAGTCGTTGGCCTCTGCGTTGTCGTAGTCCACGAGGCGGACGCGGGCCCCGCGCGTACCGTGCTCGGTGCGGACCTCGACCTCGACGCCGCGCTGGAGCTGGCGCGTGAACCGGCGGTTGGCCTCGTCGAGCGCGGCCGACTGCGGCTGGAGGACTTCGCGCGCGGCGAGGTCGAGGGTGTCGGACGAGAGGTCGGGGTTGAGGCGTTGCAGCGCCGCGCGGAAGCGGCGTTCGAGGACAACGCCCGCCGGCCCGCCGCGCTCGTCCTCGACGGCGAGGCCGGGCTGGTAGGCGTAGCCGAGTCCTTCGAGCGTCTGCCCGGCGGCCTTCGTTTCCCCGGCGAAGTAGGCGATGGCGGCCTCTTCGACCGTGTTCTCGGTAACACGTTGGCTCATGGATAGGCGGTTTACTCCGACATTTTACTCCGACCCGGAAATGTCGGAGTAACGACCGGAAACTTGTAATGCTGCCTTATGGGTGCGCAGGGCAAGGTTTACTCCGACACAGCGCGTCGGCACACAGCATCGAAGAATCGAAAGATCATCCCCACGGCGAACGCGAAGCGTCGTCGAGCGGCCGGGTGAATCGGGTCCAGAAATGCCGGGCTGCGCCCTCTGCATCCACGACCTGTCCAGGCTGCGTCGAGAAGTCCATCCCGGACAGCGCGAACGCAAGGCCGCCATCGGTCTCCGCCACGTTGACGTAGTCATTCATCGAGTTGTTGGAAAATCCCCCGCCCCGCCCGCCTTCGAGATAGGCGATTTGTTCTGCTCCCATCGAGTCGGAAATCCAGATGCGGCAGCGGCTGCGTGCCTGGCCGTTCTCGAATACGGTCGCACGGAAGGCGCGCGAGGACTCGGTCTCAAGGTCTACGTCGAGTGCCGGGTCAGACTGACGTAGGCGGTCGCCGGCATCCTCGAAATAGGAGACGATGGTGCTGAAGCCGTCGCGGACGAAGCGGTGCTTGTCGAGGTCGGTGGCGCGTGCCCGGCGGCGCGGCATCGGGATGTCACCGAAACGAGACGGTACAGGCTCGTGGGTGTCGGCGTCCGGCAGAGTAGGGGCTGTCTGCTCTGCGGAAGCGTCCGTGCTTTGCGCCGGAACTTTGCCGAGCACATCGCGGCGGATCGTGGCGTCGAGCGCGCGGCGGACCTTCCTCTTGAAGTCGTCTACAGCCTCGTACGTGCCGATGAGGCCGGAGCCTTCGAGCCGCTGGCGGAAGGCCTGCACCTTCTGGAACTGCTCTACCTCGCGGTCGGTGCGCGGGAAGAAGGGACGCTCGCAGAAGTAGAACAAGATCGGCGGTTGGCCCGTCTGCTGCCACCGTGCGTAGGCGCGGTCGAACTCCTCCTCGGTACCGGACTCGGCCTCGCCGGTGGGACTCCCGAATCGCTTCCACATGATGCCGACGAGGATGTCAAAGTCTTCGCCCATCTGGTCGAAGACGAGGCCCTGCGCGCGGCCCATCGCGGGGTAGGTATCGCGCTCCCACCGGAGTACCTCGACATGGACGCCGTCGAGGCTGTGGCTGAGGTCGGCGGCGACCTCATCGAGGGCATCGCGCTCGGCGGTGACATCGCCGGGAGAGGCCGCGAAAATGCGGACGTGGGTTTTCTGAGTAGGCATCGATGAGGCCGTGTTTCGAGATCAAATGAGGTCGTCCAGTGTCTCGGGTACGCGGAGGCGACCCGAGATCAGCTCCGGCAGCAGCTCGTCCCGCAGCGCCGCCAGTGTCCGGCTCTGCTTCTCATTCGCTACGATTCGGTCGTAGAGCGGGCGAGCCACGGTTTCAAACTCAGCACGTAGCTCAGCCGGTGGGACGGCCATGAGCATAGGACGAAAGCCTCGCTTGCTGATTTCCTTGAACGTAGTTCCGCCTGCGCGCCCGACGATCCGGTCCATGTTGGCGCGGAGCCAGAAGAGAATGAAAAGGTTGCTGAACTCGTCGGATGGCGGGAAGGCGATATAGCCCTGGTTGACGGCAACAGGAATCTCTGCGATGGCGAGGTAGCCGACGGGAGCGCGGGAGGACATCAACACCGTTCCCGCTGGAAGTAAGCCAGAACTGATCTTGGCAAGCCCTGCCTCGGTGATCTGGCGAGCGGTGTCGAGCAAGACCGGAGTATCCAGCGAAGAGAGGTCTTTGGGTGTGGTCCAGTGAACGGAACCTCCATCCCAGAACTCAGCCACCTTGGTACTCGGCGTGGAGCCGCCGACCGTTTTGAGTACGTCCCCGATGGGCCGGACCACCCACCCCTCCGGGATGGCTCTGAGCGGCGTGCCGGAGTCCACGAGCGGCCCCTGCCCCTCGAAGGCCACGAAGCGCTGGCGGAAGAGCGAAGCTGCGAGCGCCTCCAGCGTCCGGTTCATCCGCCGGTTCAGCGCAATCCGGTCGTCGAGCAGCCGGAGCACAGAGGCGATCCGTTGCTGCTCCTCCGGCTCAGGAATAACGACGCGCTCCTGGTGCAAGTGATTTCGGTTGATGCCGGGAACTGCCGCCTTGTCCGTGTACGCTTCAAAGTTCAGAGTCCGCAAAAAGTAGGAAATGAACAGCGGATCGTTTCCATGAAAGGATCGGACATAGAGCGCCGTGTTGAGGGGCCAGAAATTCTCTTCGATGTAGTAGACCTCGCCGATTGTACCATATCGCCCAGTAACGACCCCGGGGGCATCGACCTTCGCCTCGTTGTGATTTCCCGAATACCCCGAAGACGAAATTACAGGGACCGGTCCCTCGCGACGGGAGCGCTTGGGGAGATCGTATCCACGCTTCAGCGTAACGACATCGCCGAGGGCGGACTCTGACCAGCCTTCGGGAAGATCAGGCATCCTCAAGCAGGCTAAGTACGTTCTCGATTGTCGGGTCCATCTCTCGCGCTTCGGCTAGTTGCTCGCGGACCTCGCCGATCAGCCGCTGGATCGCCTCGCCCACCGGTTCGCCCTCCCGCTCCACCGTCGCCACGCCCACGTAGCGCCCCGGCGTGAGCACGAACCGGTTGCGCTCGATCTCGTCTCGCCCCGCGCTCTTGCAGAAGCCGGGCACGTCGGCGTAGTCGCCGTCGGCGTTGCGCCAGGCGTGGTAGGTCGCCGCGATCCGCCCGATGTCGGTCTCCGGCCCCGGTCGGGCGTCGTCCTCGCCGGTCAGGATGCGGTGGACGCGCGTCTCCATCGTCCCCATCTCGCGGGCGTCGATGAAGAGCACCTCGCCGGTGCGGTCGCGGAGCGCGGGGCGGCCGGTCCGCTCCAGCCGTCCTTTGTGCTTGGTGAGGAACCAGAGGGAGACGGGGATCTGCGTCTGGTAAAAAAGCTGCGGCGGCAGCGCCACGATGCAGTCCACGACATCGGCCTCGACCATCTTCCGGCGGATGGCCCCCTCGCCTCCGGTCGAGGTCGAGAGCGAGCCGTTCGCCATCACGAAGCCCGCCGTGCCGGTGGCGGTGAGGTGGTGCAGGATGTGCTGCATCCAGGCGTAGTTGGCGTTACCCACCGGCGGCGCGCCGAAGCGCCAGCGCACGTCGTCGCGGAGCTTCTCGCCGTGCCACTGGCTGATGTTGAACGGCGGGTTGGCGAGGACGACGTCGGCGCGGAGGTCGGGGTGGAGGTCTTCGCGGAAGGTGTCGGCGTGCTTGTGCCCGAGGTGGGCCTCGATGCCGCGGATGGCGAGGTTCATGCGCGCCAGCCGCCACGTCGTCGGGTTGGACTCCTGGCCGTAGACCGAGACCTGGTCGCGCCGCCCGTCGTGCGCCTCGATGAAGGCGAGGGACTGCACGAACAGGCCGCCGGAGCCGCAGCACGGGTCGTAGACGCGGCCCTCGTAGGGTTCGAGCATCTCGACGAGCAGGCGCACGACGGAGCGGGGCGTGTAGAACTCGCCGCCGCCCTTGCCCTCGGCCGAGGCGAAGCGCCCGAGGAAGTATTCGTAGACGCGCCCGAGCACGTCGGTGTCGCGGTGCTCACGGCTGCCCAGGCCCAACTCCGAGAACCGAACGATGAGCTTGCCGAGGTTCTCCTTGTCGAGCGCGGGCCGGGCGAAGATCTTCGGCAGCGCCCCCCGGAGTTGCGGGTTGGCGTCCTCGATCGCCACCATCGCATCGTCCACGAGCGTCCCGATCTCGGGGCGGAAGGCGTGCGCCTTGAGGTGCTCCCACCGCGCCTCGAGAGGCACCCAGAAGACGTTCTCGGCGGTGTACTCGTCGCGGTCTTCGAGCACCATCTCTAGCTCCGCCTCGCGCTCCGCCTCGGGGACGAAATATTCCGAGTGGGGGTCGGCCACGGCGGCGGCCAGTTCGTCGCGGCGCTCGGTGAACGCGTCGGAGACGTACTTCAGGAAGAGGAGCCCGAGGACGACGTGCTTGTACTCGGCGGGGTCGAGGTTGGAGCGGAGTAGGTCAGCGGCGTCCCAGAGCACAGACTCGAAGCCGAGCGCGGGACCGGTAGACGGAGGGGACATGAGCCGAGGAGCGAAGGTGGGAGCGGAAGATAACGGCGCGCACGGAGCGGCGATCTCCCGATCTTGCCTTCCGATTCGCCGCGCTGCTACGCCTCGCCAGCCGCGTGGAGCACCTGCTCGTAGTGCCGTTTGCTCAGCCGGAATCCGTGCGCGCGGATGAGCGCGTCGAGAAGGGGTCGGACCTCCGCGATCCGCCCGGCGGCTTTCGCCGCGAGCAGGAGGCCGGCGGTCCCCGTCACCGAAAGGCCAAGCTCTCGTGCCACCCGCCGACCTTTTTTCTCATCGATGAGAAGCTGTACATCGTCGTAAGACTCGGCCAGCGCAATCGCCTCGGCTTCGCCGCGGTCGACGTGCTGCATCAGAACCTCGACGCGGGCCGCGTCGGCCTCTTCGACGAGTAGCCAGGGTGGACGGCTCCCGAACTCTTCGACAACAGCCGGTGGCGCATGAACCGTGAAGAGCGCAGGCAAGAGGTTGATCTGCCCGATCCGGTCGAGGGCGATCAGGCACGACGTGTCGGTGACGACGAGGTCGGTCACAGCCGCCGGTCCTCTCTGAAACGGCGGACGAAGGCGAGGTCCTCGTCGAGCATCTCGTCCGTGTAGGTGTAGGCCGAGATGCCGCGCGCGTGGAGGGCGTCGAGGAAGGCGCGGTACGAGAGGCCCGCGATCTCAGCAGCCTTACCGACCGAGACCTCTTCTTCTTGGAACAGCCCAAGCGCGAGTGCGAGTCGCGCCGTTGCAGGGTCGAGACCTGGCGGAAGAGAAACGTTCAGCGTGTCCATCGTCATTCGGTATCTCGGGATGGCGTAGGTACGCGTTTACCGAGAGCGAGTGCCCGCCCGACGACGGGGCAACGCTACATCGCCTGGTCGGTGGGCATGACGAGGACCTCGTGGACCGTTGCGCGCGGCGGGGCAGCGAGGGCGTAGCGGATCGACTCGGCGATGTCCTCGCTTTCGAGCGGGGTCACCTCGAAGCTGGCCATCGCCTCCTGGAACTCGGGGTCGGCAATCGCCTCGGGGAGCTCGGTCGCTACGGCACCCGGCTCGATGGAAGTGACGCGGATGCCAAAGGCGGGGCCTAGCTCGCGGCGCAGCCCCTCGGAGAAGGCCGTGACGGCGTGCTTGGTCGCGCAGTAGACCGCGCCGCCGGTGAAGAGCCGCCGCCCGGCGACCGACGACACGTTGACGATGTGGCCGCTCTTCTGCTCGGTGAAGTGTGGGAGCGCGGCGGCGGTGCAGTAGAGCACCCCGTTGATGTTCACGTCCACCATCTGCTCCCACTCCTCCACGCGGACGTTCTTGACGAACGAGAGCGGCATCACGCCCGCGTTGTTGATGAGCACGTCGAGCCGCCCGAAGGCGTCGAGGGTCTGGTCGATCAGGTTCTGGCAGGCGGCGCGGTCGGTGACGTCGGTCTCGACGACGAGGGCGCGGCCGCCGGCGTCTTCGATCTCGGACTTGAGCGCTTCGAGGCGGTCGGTGCGGCGGGCGGCGAGGGCGACGGCGGCCCCTTCGGAGGCAAGGAGACGGGCCGTGGCTTCGCCGATGCCGGACGAGGCGCCGGTGACGATGACGGTGTGGTCGGAGAGCTGAGACATGGAGGATAGGGTTGGGTGAGAAGGGACGGGGCCAACCGGCGGGCGTGGCGCGGGGTTTCGGCACGAGCGGGTCGCCGGCGGTGAGGCCGAGGCGGGGCCGCCACGAGACAACCCTCGACGGAGCGGTGCTGCCGAGCGGGGTCGGCCTCGTCCGGCTCGCTACCGGCGGCGCGGTGCACACCGAGCGCGTGACGCTCGCGCAGTAGACCGGAGCTTCTCCCGGTCAGCGAAAGCAGGGCAGGCTCCACCGAGTGCTTGGCCTGCTCTGCGTGAGCCAAGCGTTGACTAGGCCCGAACGCCAATGTGTGATCTATGGTTTGGGAGTCAAAGGCGCTACGGGTTTGCGCCGGAAGCGTATGACAAAGCTAAGTTTTTTAACGCCTGGTGACTTATTCTTCGCTACTCGTCCCGGTGCTTCGGCCTCGGGCCTTCTTTCCCTACCCCCCGAGCCAACCCATGCGCCGACTCCTCACGCTCCTCTGCTTCGCGGCCCTGCTCGCCGCCCCGGCCTCCCACGCCCAGCAGCGCTCCACCCCCGCCCTCGATGCCGAGGCCGCGCTCGAGGCCCGTCCGACCGCCCGCCCGGCTACGGAGCGCCCGGTCTACTACCGCTACGACGAAGCCCTCGGCGGCCTCGTGCTGAACGAGGCGGGCCGCGCGGCGTCTGCTGCCTTCCGGGCCGACCTCCCGGCCGTGGCTCCGCGTGCGCCGCGCCGCGCCGCAGACCGTTCGGCTCGTGTGCCGCCGGTGCCGGTCTACCGAGGATCTTCTCTCGTTCTCACCGTCGATGCGGCCTTTGACGACGGCGGAGGGGACGCGAATCCGGGGGACGGCGTTTGCGAGACCATCAGCTTCCCCGACGAGTGCCAGCTACGCGCAGCGATTGACGAGGCTAATGCCGCGACTGGCCCCATCACCATCGAGTTTGCCATCGACGACGGCCCCACAGGCTCCGAGATCGCCCCCGGCGTGTGGCAGATCCAAGTCGAATTCGTCTCGAGTATGGGTCCCGACCCGCTCCCGAGAATCGAAACGTCCGACGTGACCATCGACGGGCTGACCCAGCCGGGGGCCTCCTGCGGCGACCTCGTCTCGGGACCGAAGCACGACCTCCGCGTCGTCCTCGACGGCAGCCTGCTCTCGTTCGGGGATGGCCTGAGCAACTTCAACGAGCCGGGGATGACGGTGCGCGGCCTCGTCATCCAGAACTTCCCCGGGATGGGCATCCGAGCGTTCAGGGAGAACTCTCTCGCTGAGTGCAACTACGTCGGCACCGACTTCACCGGCGAGGCGGCCGCCGGCAACTTCGACGGCATCGAGGTCAACGGCACGACGCAGAACAACCTCGTCTCGGGCAACGGCAACATCGGCATCATCCCCTATCCGTTCGAGAGTGGGATGATAGTCCAGCGCAACCTCGTCGGGAGTGACGCCGACGGCAACCAGCCTCTCGGCAACGGTTCCACCGGAATCTGGGTCTCGGGCGACAACGCCGACATCAACACGAACCTCGCCTCAGCTAACGTCTTAGAGGGCATCTTCCTTGGCCTCGATCCGGGCGAGCACGGGGCGGTGCCCTCGGGCGTCGTGCTGACCAACAACACGGTCGGGCTGACCAAGAACCGCGGGGTCGGCCCCGGCGGCATGGGCGCGTTCGATGGTATCCTCGTCGAAGACGACGATACCTTCGAGGACTTGGTGGACAACGACATCGGGCTACCGGGCGCGGGCAACGGCAACTTCGTCGGCAACAACACATTCGGCATCTCCGTCATCGGATCGGGCGTGTCGGACACCCGCATCCGAAACAACACCGTCGGGCTGGCCCTGAACGGGAACGCCGCACCCAACGGCTCCGGCGTCTTAGTCGATGGTGACGACCCGCTCGGTACACGGATCGGGGGGCTCGCGGCGGGCGAGGGGAACGTCATCTCCGGCAACGTCTTGAGTGGCGTCTTTCTCGGTGGCGGCATCAGCACCCACGTTGAGGGGAACACCATCGGCCTCAACGCCGCGGGGGCGGTCCGCCCCAACGGCCAAGTCGGAGACAACCTCCAAAATAGCGGCATCGACGTCTTCGACAGCTTCGACCCTGTGATCCGAGGCAACACCGTGAGCGGCAACAACGGCTCCGGTATCCGTTTCGCCGGCCCCCTCCGGGGCGATGCCGGTGGGACGACCGCTGCTCGCTCCAGCGCTGCCTTCGTCGTGTCGGACAACCGCATCGGCACCACCGCCGACGGCTCCGCCGCCCGCCCCAACGTCGAGTCCGGCCTCGTGCTCGGCAACAGCGCCAGCCTCGCTACCGTCTCCGGCAACACGATCTCCGGCAACACCGACACCGGCGTCTTTCTCTTCGGCGGCGTCTCGGGCGTCGTGCTCGAAAACAACTTCATCGGCACGAATGCCGCGGGCGACGACCTCGGCAACGGCATCCCCGGTGAGGACGGCCTCGCGGGCATCTTCTGCCAGAGCGCCTCCGGCGTCCGCATCGGCCAGAACTTCCAGCCCAACACGATCCGCTTCAACGAGCGCGACGGCATCTTCCTCAGCGGTGGGTGCTCCGACATCGCCATCGTCGGCAACGTCATCGACTCCAACGGCCAGCTCGCGGTCGACCTCGCCCCGGACGGGCCGAACCCGAACGACGCGGGCGACGGCGACAGCGGGGCCAACGACCGCCTCAACTTCCCCGTCATCACCTCGGCCGAGAACGACGGCTCGAACTCCGTCATCGCCTGGACCCTCAACGCCGAGGCCAACACCACCTACGAGCTGCTCTTCTGCCGCAACGCCGCGCCCGACGCCTCGGGCTTCGGCGAGTGCGAGACCCCGAACGCGCTCGCCACGACCACGACCAACGGGAGCGGCAACGCGAGTGGCACCCAGACGCTCGGCGCGAGCGCGTATCCGGCCGGCTCGTTCGTGACGGCCAACGCGACCGAGGTCGCAGGGACCCTGCCGCAGGGCTACCGCAAGACGAGCGAGTTCGCCGCCTCGGTCGAGGTCGAGGACGCGGGCCTCTCGGGCGAGATCACGATCGACGCCACGCCGACGAGTCCGCTGACCGTCCCGCGCGGCGGGCAGGTGTCGTTCACCTACGTCGTCGCCAACGGCACGGCCAACCCGGCCACGGGCCAGTCGTGGTTCTCGGCGGCGCTCCAGAACGGGCCGACGCTGGCCGAGGGGGTGATCACCAACGGGACGCTGCCCTCGGGGCAGCAGGTGACGGTCCCGTACGTGCAGCAGGTGCCGGGCAACGCGCCGGTGGCGACGTACGACTTCTGCCTGCGCGTGGGGCTGTTCCCGAACGTGGTGATCGACGAGGACTGCTTCGAGATCGTGGTGACGCCGGCACGGGCGGCGAGCGGTGCCGAGGCGTGGGCGGCGCTGGAGGTCGGGCCGTGGGTGCCGGAGCCGATGGCGGGAGCCAAAGAGGCTGACGAGGCCGCTGCACCGGAGGCCGATGCAGTCGAGGCCGCGTCGGGCGCAGCGGTGCCCGAGACGGTCGAGCTGGCCGGGGCGTATCCGAACCCGTTCGGCCGGGCGGCGACCGTGGCGTTCGCGCTGCCCGAGGCGCAGCACGCGCGGCTGGCGGTCTACGACGTGCTCGGGCGC
The DNA here is from genome assembly GCA_038746285.1 of Bacteroidota bacterium. Taxonomy (NCBI): domain Bacteria; kingdom Pseudomonadati; phylum Bacteroidota; species Bacteroidota bacterium. Next base: position 146,166 of record JBCDKT010000001.1, on the reverse strand, counting down.
GAGGTGGCGCGGCTCGCCGACGGCGAACTGGAAGCGGGTCGGCACGAGGCGGTGCTCGACGGAGCAGCGCTGCCGAGCGGGGTCTACCTCGTCCGGCTGGTCGCGGGCGCGGACGTGCGGACCGAGCAGGTCACGCTCGTGCGCTGAGCCTAGCCTTCGGGACCGAACGGCCGGCCGCTCCGCTTCGGCGGGGCGGCCGGCGTGCGTAGGCGGCCCCGTGTATCTTGCCGCCCTGTTCAACGCCCCGTACCGATGCGCTACGCCGTCCTCGCCCTCCTGCTCGCCGCCGCGCCCGCGCTCGCCCAGCCGGCGGGCGACTGCCCCTACCCCGTCCTCTTCCTCCACGGCTACACCGGCAGCCAGGAAAGCTGGGTGCCGTTCACGAACGAGCCCACCGTGAACGCGATCTGGGGGCCGCGCGCCGGCGTGTTCCACGCGGTCCTCAACGCCTACGAGAACGAGGAGCGCATCGCCGGGCCGGACGGCGTGCTGGACACCCCCGACGACGACGTGCTGGTCCAGTTTGCGAACGAGGATAACGCGCTCGCGCCGGGGTGCCTCTACGCCTCGAACTTCGAGAACTTCTGGAACGAGAACCCCTCAAACCCACTCATCGAGATCAACAGCGGCGACTCGCCGGGCGGCTTCTTCGCCTCGGAGTCGGACTCGAACGAGGAGTCGGGCTTTAAGCAGGGGTACACGCTCGGGCGGATGATCGGGCGTGTGCTCGCGGCGAACCCGGGCAAGGAGAAGGTCGTCCTCGTCGGGCACTCGATGGGCGGGCTCGTGGGGCGGGAGTATTTGCAGCGGCGCGAAGGCGGCGTGCCCCGGTGGTGGGTCGAGCCGGGCGAGGCTGGGGGCCACCGCGTCGCCAAGCTCGTCACCGTCGCCACGCCGCACCGGGGGAGCAACCTCTTCGGCAACCCCTTCCCCTTCGCCGACTCGACTGCGGCGGATTCCACCGTGCAGCGCGACGACACGCCGGACATCAACTCGTCGGCCACGCGCGACCTCCGGTACAACTACTTCTGCTTCTTCTGCTCGTCCCCCGGCCCCTACCTCTTCGGCGGCGACGAGGGCAACGGCTTCGGCTGGCACACGGACGACATCAACGGCGACGGCGACGACAACGATGTCATCACCGGCATCAACATCCGGGGCCAGAGCCAGGGCTTCGGCGACGCCTGGGACGGGACGACCGATAACCCCGCGATGCCGCTCCCGACCGACGTGCGCTACACCTGGATCACGAGCGACGTCGGCACCTCGGGCGACCTCGTGGTGGACCTCCAGCGGCAGTGGCTCTACAGCGGCTCCGTACCCGTCCCCTCCGACGGCACCCCCTACCGGATGACCGACACCCTCCTCACCGACCGCTTCCACCTCGACCTCCAGGAAGACACGGACACCGTGATCCGCGGCCTCGACGAGGGCGACTATCCGGCCTTTGCCTACGACATCGCGCCGGGCACGACCTACGCCGGGACCGCGACCGTCCGCTCGGTGCAGGTCCCGGACGGCGTGCGGACGACCGACCCCGACTGGTACCGCGTCCAGACGACGGGCGGCGCGGCGACGGTGACGCTGGAGCCGAGCGCCGGGCTCGGCGGGCGGCTGGACTTTTATGACATCGCCCCTGGCTCGTACGCGACGGGGGACGCATCCCTCGGCGTGGACTTCGCGCCGGGCACGGCGAGCCTCGCCATCCCCGACGTGGTGCTTCCGGCGGGGACGTACTTCGTCCGCGTCCGCCACGACGGCACCGGGCCGAGCGACTGGCGCCAGCCCTACCTCCTGACCGTCACCGAGACCGCCCTCCCCGACTTCGCCGTCACGCTCACGCCGACGGCTCCGGTGCCGGTCGTTCTCGCGCGCGGCGAGCGGGTGTTTTTCGACGCCACGTTCGCGGTCGGGGCGGGCGGGCCGGCGTCGTTCGAGTATTGGACCGAGGCGACGCTGCCGAACGGATCGGTGCGGGGCCCGCTGCTGGGTCCGAACACGGTACTCATCACGCCGCCCGAGACGGTCACGCTCTCGTTCAGCCAGCGCGTCCCGAACGCGGCCCCGCTCGGCGACTACGTCTACACGATGAACGCCGGACCGGGCGGGACCACGCTCGCCAGCGACAGCTTCGGCGCGGCCGTCACCGGCGGTGCACTCGGCACCGACGACGCGTGGCTAGCCTTCGGTGCCGACGGCCAGCGCCTCGCGCCGGGCACCGTCCACGACCTCCGCGCGCCCGAGGCAGCGCGCACTGTAGAAGACGTTGGCCTGCTGCCGAGCTTCCCCAACCCGTTCCGCGCCCGGACGGAGATCCCCTACCGCCTCGCCGAGCGCGGGCCGGTGCGCCTGACGGTCTACGACGCCCTCGGCCGCCGCGTGGCGGTGCTGATCGACGAGACCCGAGAAGCGGGCGCGCACGCGGCTCAGTTCGGCGCGGGCAGTTTGCCGAGCGGGGTCTACGTCGTCCGGCTCGTGGCGGGCGGGCAAGCGCAGACGCAGCGGATCACACTCGTGCGGTGACCCGGTGCTGTTCCAGCGTGCGCCCGCAGCCGTGGTCGGTAGTCGCACTGAACACGACCGTAACAGCGGTCTCGGGCGAGGGCTACTCCGCGCCTTCCCACGTCAGGATGTCTTCCTCGGACTTGCTGCTCCACTGCGGCTCGGCCGCGTACTCGTCGGCCGTCTCCAGCTCGTCCTTCTTCTCGGTGATGTTGTAGCCGAGTTGCTGCCACTGGTCGGCGAGGTAGGCGTTCCACTCGGCGTAGTGCTCCCACTCGCCGGGCAGTTCGTCGTCGGCATAGATCGCCTCGATGGGACACGTCGGGACGCAGGCGTTGCAGTCGATGCACTCGTCCGGGTGGATCGCCAGGAAGTTGGGCCCCTCGTAGAAGCAGTCCACCGGGCAGACTTCGACGCAGTCGGTGTACTTGCAATTGATGCAGGGCTGAGCAACGACGTACGGCATGAGAATGGGAAGTGTTACCCGCAGTGCGGGCAGAGCGGCCTTGTGCCTGAAGGCCAGAAGGTACGCCCGCCGCCCCGGTCCTGATCCTCCGTCACTGTCCCCGACAACTGCGATTCCGATGCGTTTTCTGCGATTATCATGCTGCCTACCGTTGCTCGCGCTGCTGCTCACCGCCGGCTGCGGGCCGTCCCATCGGCTGGCCGACTACACCTTCAGCGACCGCAGCGCCGCCGTCATCGCGGCCATCCCGCCGGGGCCCCGCGTGATGAGCGGCTCGTGGAGCGACGCGTTCGTGGATCCCTTTGATCCCATCGGGACGGCCGTCCGCATCGGCACCGCCTCGGCGAAGTGGGAGCAGGCGCGCAAGGCCCAGGCCCGGCTCGACTCGGCGGCGGCGAACGTGGACGTGGCCGAGATCCTGGCTCGCCGGGCGCTCACCGGGAGCGCCCCCATCCTCGGCCTTCGCCCCGTCGACGACCCCGCCGCCGCCGACTTCGTGCTCGACCTGCGGGTCTACGAGATCGGCCTCGTCGCCGACTCGTTCGAGGGCGCGACCTACTTCGCGCTCGAAGCCGACATTGTGCTGCTCGACGGGCAGACGCGGGCCGTCGTCTGGGACGACGAACTCCGCGAGCGCGAGGTACTCACGAACGCCCTCTTCGGGCTGCCCCCGGCGGCGGGCAACGTCGTCACGGCGCGGGCGCTCGCTGGGCTCTCGGCCGAGGAGATGGAGCGCGGCCTGGCCCGCCTCGCCGCCTTCGCCGCCGACCGCGTGACGCAGGCGCTGCGCGAAGACTTCCTGGAGGCGCGCGCTACAGGCTCCTGAGCCACATGCCCTCGTGAATTGCGTAGGTCCCCGGGCACAAAGGTGCTCCTGCATCATATAATATGCACATTCACCCAGTGCGGGTGAACTTCAGCACTTCTCATCTCACACCACACTAGCATGGACCACACGAAAGATCGTCTCGAAGACCGCCTCGACCACGAGCAGGCCGAAGGCCGCAAGGACCAGGCAGCCGGTGCCCTCGGCGAGATGAAGGGCAAGGTCAAGAAGAACGTCGGCGACCTCGTCGGCAACGAGAGCATGGAAGCCGAAGGCCGGATGGAAGAGGCCCAGGGCAAGGTGCAGCGCGAGGCCGGCAACCTCCGCTCCGAGGCCGCCGACCGCGCCGAGGACATGATCGACTGATCGGCGCTGCGCCACCAAACCCTGCACCCCGGCTTGCCTCGGCAGGCCGGGGTGCGGTGCGTCAGGCGTCAGTCCAGCACGGTCAGTCGCCGGGTGTGGGTCTGCCCTGCCGCGTCGAGCCGGATGATGTAAATGCCGCTGGCCAGGCCGCGCGCGTCGAGCCGGACCTCGTGCACGCCCGAAGGCCGCTCGCCGCTGGCGAGGACGGCCACCTTACGCCCGAGCACGTCGTAGACCGCGAGCCGCACCGCGCCGGCGCGGCCCGTCTCGAAGACGAGCGTCGCCGAGCGTCGCACGGGGTTCGGGAAGACGCCACCGAAGCGTACGCCCGCGGGCGTCGCGGCCTCCTCCGCATCGACCGTCTGGCTCGCCACGAACTGGAACGCGTCGCCCGTGGCGAACGGCTTGAAGGTCCGCAGCGCGAGCACGTCGCCCTCGGCCGGGAACGAACCCTCAGGGTCGGTACGCGCAGGCCGAACGATGTACGTCGGCTCCGAGTCGGTGCCAGGGTCACCGTCGAGGTCTTCGTAGACAAAGACGAACTCGTAGTCGTCGAGCCGGCCGTTGGCGCTCTCCTCTCTCGACTCCAGAAATACGAAAGGAGCCGGCCGGTCGAGCGTCGTGTTCTGGACCGTGAAGTTGGTCTCGGTCGCTACGGCCATCGGGGCGCTGCTGCCGGAGCCGAGCGTGAACCCGCCGAAGGACTGCCCGACGAGGTCGTCGTCGAACCGGACCTCGTAGTCGTACGGCGCGGCGGTGCCCTGGAAGACCCACTCGCGCGGGAAGGGAATGTCGATGTTGATCCGGTCGGCGAAGACCTCGATCAAGCCCTCCGGATCGGCCCAGGCCGTTCGGGCCGGATCGACAGCGGCTTCGTCCTCCAGCACCACCAGCCGCAGCCCATCGAAGAGCGGCCCCTCCGACCCGTCGCTGGCGACGGGGACATCGCTGAGCACGAGGGCGCCCGTTGTCAGGTTCGTCACGTCGTAGGCGGTCCCGGTCGGCTCCGCCTTGAACGCGACGCGGTAGGTGTGCTCGGTGAGCGCGGCTGCGTCCACGACGCGGACGGCGAGCGTCCCGGTCCCCAGCCCCTCGAACGTCGGCGGCAGGGCAATCCCGTCGCGCTCGTTCTCGACGGCGAAGGGAGCCGTGATGTCAGTGCCGACGGCGGCACCGTCGTCCGCCTCGGCGCGGAGCTGGTAGTCCGGCGCGTTGGGCAGCGGCGCGGTGTCCCACGCGAACGTGCCCTCGGCCGGGAGGTCGCCCGCGAGCGGCAGCCACGGCCCGCCAGCCGTGCGGTACGAAAGCGCCACGACGGGGTCGTCCCCGTCGGCGTCGGCGGCGGTCCAGGTCACGGGATAGACGCCGGACACCGTGCCGGGCTGCGGCTCGCCGAGGACGACCTGCGGCGCGGCGTTGCCGGCCGAGTCGAGGCGGAACCGGCCGGACGCGGCCGAGCCGAGACCGCCGGGACCGTAGGCCGTGACACGGACCTGGTAGACGCCCGCGGGAAACGACGACGCGTTCCAGATGTAGCCGCCGTCGTTGGGCTCGTCCCTGGCCAGCGGCGTCCACGTCTGCCCGAAGTCGTCGGAGTAGTCGAGCGCTACGCGGAGGTCCTCGCCCTCGGCCGTCCACGCGACCTCGACCGTCCCGTCCTTCACCACGTCACCGTCTCCTGGCGACGTAATCGCCACTGCGGTGCCGCCGCTGAGCACATACCCGTTGCGGACGAACCCGCGCAGCACGTCGATCCGCCCCTCCGCCTCGGCCCGGTCCTCGCCGAAGACGAGCGCGGCGACGACCCGCTGCGACGAGAGCGCTGGAAGCGCGAACGGCCCGGCCGAAACGATCAGGTCGCCGTCGCATCCGCCGCTCAACGCGCAGCGTTCGATATCCTCATCGTTGGCCCCGTCGCGGGTGAGAATCTCGAAGAGCCGGTCGTCGTCGTCCATCCGGACCGCGCCGGGCGGATCGAATCCGAACACCCCCGTCATTCCGATCTCCACTCCGCCAACGGTCGGGGTCTGGAGCAGCGCGAGGCCCGCCACGCCCACGGGCTGGCCCTGGTTGCCGCTGTTGTCGAAGTCGAGCCAGTAGCCCACGTCGCGGTCGAAGTCGTACTCGATGAGGTCGTCGACCGAGTCGCCGTCGCCGCCGGCGAGCGTGCCGAGGACAAAACCGAGCGCGGCGGTGTCGAGCGGCTTCGGGCTGGCGTTGTAGACGTCGTAGACGTAGACCACGGCGTCTTCGAGGAGGGGGTCGCGCCACGCGAGGACGCGCTGGGCGACGACGAGGCCGAGGCCGCCGCGCTCGGGGTTGGCGGGGTCGGGGACGTAGTCGAACTCCTCGTCGGGGTTGTCGGCGTAGTGGCTGTAGAGCTCGACGCCGTCGATGAAGGCGTCTTTGCCGAGGAGGCCGTTCCACGCGCCGGGCCAGCCGGGGTCGTCCGCGTCGCCGAGCCGGTCCGGCCACACGTCCGGCCACGACGCCGGGTCGTCGCTGCGCGCCCAGGTCTCGCTCTCCGGGTTCTGGTAGGATGGCACCGCCTCGAACCCCCAGAAGACGCTGCTCTGTCCCGGCGGCCCGTCCTGTCCGGCACGCGGCGAGCGCGAGGTCACGACGTTCTGCACCGTCATCCCGTTCTCGTCCGTCACCTCCGCGCCGACGATGAGTTGGAAGTCGCCGAGGTAGAAGTCGTCGGAGCCTTTGGGCCAGTTGCCCCGGACCTCGCCCACGCCGCCGCCGAGGCCGTAGTTGAAGTGCGTGATGGCGACGCGGTTGGCGTCGATGAGCGTCTTGCGCTCGGCGTCGCGCTCGCCGCGTTCGCCGCGCGGGACGTACTGGGCCGCCGCCGGGGCGCAGAGCGCCGCGAGCAGGCCGGTGCATAGAAGCAGTCGAAGAAGCATAGGTAGGGTATATGTGATGAGGCCGCCGGCACAACCCGCCGCCCGCCGCGCCGTTCCGAGGCGCTGCGACCGAACCCGTGTCTTAACCTCGCGCCCCTTGTGTTCCGGCCGGAAGTGCCGTAACGTGGGTACCTTATATTTTGTAGTCAACACGCCCCGTCTTCTGGCACTGCCGCTAGGGAAGGATACGTCGCATGGGACCTGATGGTGAAGTCACCCGGCTGCTCGAGACGCTGCGCAACGGAGACCGCGGCGCCATCGACGAGCTGTTCCCGCTGGTGTACCGGGAGCTGCACGCCCTCGCGCACCGCCAGCTCGGGCACCGCCGCCCCGGCCAGACGATGAACTCGACCGCCCTCGTCCACGAGGCGTACCTCAAGCTCGTCGGGCAGTCCGAGGGCCGGTGGCAGGACCGGCAGCACTTCTTCGCCGTCGCCGCCACGGCGATGCGGCACATCATCGTGGACTACGCCCGCCACCGCCGGGCGCTCAAGCGCGGCGGCAACGCCCGCCCGACCCTCCTCGACGAGGAGCGCGTCGCGGTCGAAGACAAGGCCGACGAAATCCTCGCGCTCGACGAGGCCCTCGTCCACCTCAGCGCCCTCGACGAGCGGCTGGCGCGCACCGTCGAGCTGCGCTTCTTCGCGGGCCTCTCGATCGAGGAGGTCGCCGAGGTGCTCGACCTCTCGGCGCGGACCGTCAAGCGCGACTGGCGCAAGGCCCGGGCCTTTCTCTACCAGATGATCAGCGAGGAGAACGTGGCCTAAGCCGCCCTCCGGCTCACCCTTTTGGTCCCCATGCCCACGATGAGTCCCGAGCGCTGGCAGCGCCTCGCGTCGCTCCTGGACGACGCGCTCGACCTAGCGCCCGAGGCGCGAGACGCGTTTCTCGACACGGCCTGCTCGGACGACCCAGACCTCCGCGCCGAGATCGAGGCGCTCGTCGCGGCCGACGAGGAGGCGGGCGGCTTCCTCGACGACTCGGCGGCGGGCTTCGCCGCGACCCTCCTCGAGGACCTCGAACGGGCCACGGCCGGGCCGCAGCCCGAGTTCGGAGCCCTCATCGGGCCGTACCGCATCGTCGAGGCGCTCGGGCAGGGCGGCATGGGGACGGTCTACCTCGCCGAGCGGGCCGACGGGCAGTTCGAGCAGCGCGTCGCGCTCAAGCTGATCCGGCCCGGCATGGACCGGCGCGAGATCATCCGCCGCTTCCTCCAGGAGCGCCAGATCCTCGCCCGCCTCCAGCACCCCAACATCGCCCGCCTCCTCGACGGGGGCGTGACCGAGCCCGAGCCCGGCCAGGGCCAGGGGCAGCCCTACTTCGCGATGGAGTTCGTCGAGGGCCAGCCGATCACGACCTACTGCGACCGGCACCGCCTCACGGTCGAGGACCGGATCCGGCTGTTTCTGTCCGTCGCCGAGGCGGTCGCCTACGCCCACCGCAACCTCGTCATCCACCGCGACCTCAAACCGTCGAACATCCTCATCGCCGAGGCCGGGGCCGGCACGCTCGGCGACGGCACCCCGCGCGTCAAACTCCTCGACTTCGGGATCGCCAAGCTCCTCCACAAGGACGACGCCGAGGAAACCCTCATCGAGACTCAGATGGGGCTCCGCGTGATGACGCCGGAGTACGCCGCTCCCGAGCAGGCCCGGGGCGACGCCGTCACGACCTCGACCGACATCTACGCGCTCGGCGTGGTGCTCTACGAGCTCCTCACCGGGCACCGGCCCTACGCCTTCGAGCGGCGGTCGGCGAGCGAGATGGAGCGGGTGATCTGCGAGACCGAGCCGCCGCGCCCGAGCACGATCGTCGGCCAGACCGAGGAGGTGCGCCGCTCCAGCGGGACCGTCGAGACGATCCGGCCGGACGAGGTGGCCGCGGCGCGCCGCGCGCCCCTCACCGTGCTCCGCCGCCACCTCGCGGGCGACCTCGACACAGTCCTCCTCAAGGCGCTCCGCAAGGAGCCGCACCGCCGCTACGCCAGCGTCGAGGCGTTCATCGACGACGTGTGCGCGCACCTCGAGGGGCGTCCGGTGGCGGCGCGCAAGGACTCCCCCGGCTACCGGGCGCGGAAGTTCGTCCAGCGCCACCGCGTCGGCGTCGCGACGGCTACGGTCGCCCTCGTCCTGCTGACGGCCGGCTTCGCCGTGACGCTCTCCCAGGCCCAGGCCCTCAAGCGCGAGGCCGCCCGCACGGAAGCCGTCATGGGCTTCTTCCTGGACATCTTCGAGGTCGCCGACCCCAATACGACAGCCATCGACAGCGTGACGGCCCGCGACATCATGGACCGGGGAGAGCGGCTGATCGACCGGTCGCTGGCGCAGGAGCCGGACCTCCAGGCGGAGTTCATGGGCGTGCTCGGCGACATCCACGCCAAGCTCGGGAGCTACGACCAGGCCCAGCAGTTGTACGAAGCCTCGCTCGTCCTGCGCGAGACGGTCTACGGGCCCAACCACGTTCTCGTCGCAGCCAGCACCCACGCGCTCAGCGAACTCGCCCTCTCAGCAAGCGACTACGACGAAGCGGAGACCCTCGCTCAGCGCTCGCTCGCCATTCGCCGCGCCGAACTCGGCGACCGCGACCCAGCGACGGCGGCGAGCATGGCCGTGCTCGCGCAGGCGCTCCACCGCAAGGGCGACTACGACGCGTCGTCCCGCCTCTTCGCCGACGCCCTCGCCATCACCCGCGCCACGCTCGGCGACGAGGACGAGCAGGTCGCCGCCGTGCTCACCAACTTCGCCATCGTGCGCCGCCGGCAGGGGGCCCACGAGGAGGCCGAGGGGCTCGCCCGCGAAGCCCTCGCCATCCGCAGGGCCGTGCTCGGCGAGGACCACGTCGAAACGATGACCTCGATGAACAACCTCGCCGTCATCCTCCGCCGCCGCGACCGGCTCGACGAGGCCGAGCCGCTCTTCCAGCAGGTGCTCGCCTTCGACCTCGAACGCCTCGGCGAGGACCACATCAACACGGCTACGGTCACGAACAACCTCGCGAACGTGCTGCGCGACCGGGGGCGCTACGACGAGGCCGAGCCGCTCTACCGGAAGGTGCTCGCCTTCGACCTCGAAGAGCTTGGGCCGGAGCACCGGTACGTCGCCCTCGTCAAGCACAACCTCGCCTTCGTCACCCGCGCCCAGGGCGACTACGACGAGGCGGAGCGCCTCAGCCGCGAGTCGCTCGCCCTCTACCGCCGCATCCACGGCGACGATCACCCGGACGTCGGCATTGGCTACGCGGCGGTCGCCGACGTACTGCGCGACCGGGGCGACTACGACGGGGCCGCTCCGCTCTATGAGCAGGCCGTGGCCACGCTACGGGCCGGGCCGGAAGCCCCGGAGGCGCTCGCCACCGCCCTGCTCGGCCAGGGCCGGATGCTGGACGCGCAGGGCGCAGCGCGCGAGGCCGAGGCCCCCCTCCGCGAGACGCTGCGGCTGCGCGAGGCCGCCTTCGGCACCGATCATGTGCGCACGGCCGAGGCCCGCGTAGCGCTCGGCACCTGCCTGATGCACCTCGGGCAGACTGAGGCTGCGCGCGTCCTCCTCGACACCGGCTACGTCACCCTCCGCGCCCGGCGCGGCGACGACCACCGCCTCACGCGCCGCGCTCGCACCGCGCTGGCCGAGCTAAACACGCTCACCAGAAGCTAGGGCACCCTCAGCGGAACACGATCTCGCGAATGACTTCGCTGCCGAGTTCGGCGTTGAGGCGCTCGCACCAGGGGCGGCGCTGGAGGTGGAGTTGGTGCCGCCACGGGGCAGAGCGGATCTTGACGAACAAGGCCCCGCCCTTCACCCACGCCTTTTCCGTCACCCCGTTGATCTGCGGTCCGGCGAGCGTCGCCCATGCCTCCACGGCCCGCACCGCGTCGATCTTCTCGCGGTAGCCGGCCTTGTCGATCACCTCGCGGAGCACGGCCCCGAGCGGCTGCGGCGTGTTGTGGTAGGGCATGGATAGGAGCGGACGAGCGGAGGAAGGGAAGAGCGGAGGATGCAACCCTATCTCTTCGATTTCATGCTACGCCTCTGCAGCGGTTGGGACCGTGGGGGTAGACCGAAGGTACTTCACCGATCTGCTCTCGATCACGCGTCTCGCCCTGGCTAGCGGTCCTTCACACTGCACGCGTCCCTCTTCGCGTTACCTCCACTGCGTTCGCCTCGGCTGAAATGGGCGGCACGGCTATCTTTCGTCTCGTTCCCTACCGCCTCCATGCTCCGACTGCTCGCGCTCCTCGCCGCCCTCGCGCCGGCGGCCCTCGCCCAGCCCGACACGCTCGACGTGGACGTGCTCGGGGCGATGCGGCTGGCGCTCGACGGAAGCCCGGAGGTCGAGATCGAGCGCGCCGGGCGGGACTTTGCGGCGGCGCGGGCGCGGCAGGCGCGGGCGGCGCGCTTCCTGACCGAGTTCAGCCTCACGACGGGCCACGCCGTCGCTCCCGGCCTCGACCGCAACGGCTCCACGCTCCCCGCCGACCAGCTCTACCTCGACCCCGGCGTCCGCAACGACTGGGACGACGCGCGTCCCTACAACGAGTTCACCGCCGAGGCCATTCAGCCGCTCTGGACCTGGGGCGAACTGAGCGGGCAGATCCGCGCCGCCGACGCCGCCGTCACGCTGGAAGAGGCGCAGGCGGCAGCAAAGGCGAGCGAGGTCGCGCTCCGCACCGGCGAGCTCTACTACGGCCTCCTCCTCGCCGAGACCCTGTCCGCGATTGCCGTCGAGACCGGCGAGGCGCTCGGCACGGCCCGAGGCGAACTGCAAGGCCTTCTCGACGAGGGCGACGCCTCGGTGAGCGACGCCGACCTGTTCCAGCTCCGGCTCTTCGAGCAGGAGTACCTCCGGCAGCGGGCCGAGGTCGGCGAGCAGCGAGCGCTTGCGGCGTCGGCGCTCGGACGGCAGGTGCTGCGGCCCGGCGCAGCGGTGCGCACCCGGCCCCTCGAACCAATCGCGTTCGAGCGCGATTCGCTCGGTGTCTACCAGCGGCTCGGCCTCGCCCACCGCGCCGAGCTTCGGCAGGCCGAGGCGGGGCTCCGGGCGCGCGACGCGCTCGTCCGCGTGGCGAAGTCGGACTACTACCCTAAGCTGTTCATCGGCGGGCGGGCTAGCGGGCGCTACGCCGAGGGCCGCACGCAGCAGGGCAACCCGTTCATCAGCGACTCCTTCCTCGGCGCGGGCCTCCGCTTCGGCGTCGGCGTGCGGCAGAACCTGACGTTCTTCCAGACGCGGGCGAAGGTCCAGCAGGCCGAGGCCGAGCGCGCCGAGGTGCGCTTCCAGCAGACCGCCGCCGAGCAGCTCGTCCTGTTCGAGGTCGAGGAGGCCTACCGCCGCCTCGTGATCGCCGAGGCCGCGCTCCGCGCCCGCCGCGAGGCCGTCCGCATCGCCGGCGAGTGGCTGCGCACTGAGCAGATCAACTTCGACCTCGCCCTCGGCGACGTGGACGACCTCATCGCCGCCGTCCGCGCCGACCTCGAGAGCCGGGCGGCGCGCCTAGAGGCCGTCCAGACCTACAACGTCGCCGTGCTGCGCCTCCTCCACGCCACCGGCACGCTCGCCGAGCGCGCTGAGCGCGGCACAGGGTTTGGACCATCCTCCGGCGGCTAGCTCCCCTCGCCTCCCGCCTCCCAGCCCATCGATTTCTACCTCTCTGACGTCCACCATGACCACTATCCTGAACAGCATTACGCTCGTCCTCCTCACCCTCGTCCTCGTCGCCCCCGCGGCGGCGCAGTCCGACGGCATCGAGGAGATGCTCCGGCAGCGCGACGCCGAGATCAAGACGATCCTCGGCGAGGGCACCCCGACCGCCGCGCAGCGCGACGAACTCCGCGCTGTCGTCAACGACGTGATCGACTTCGAGGCGATGTCAGCGCAGGCCCTCGGCCCGTTCTGGAGCGACCTCTCGGCCGGTCAGCAGGCCGAGTTCGCCGAGGCCTTCGGCGGCGTCATCCGCGCCCAGAGCCTCGCCGACCTCGACCTCTACCGCGCCCGCGTCAGCTACGGCGACGTGGCCGTGACCGGGGCGACGGCGACCGCCTTCACGACGGCCCGCTCGGGCGACGTGGACGCCGAGGTGGTCTACGCCCTCGCCCGCACCGGCGACGCGTGGGCCGTCACCGACATCGTGATCGACGACGTGAGCACGGTCGAGGGCTACGCCACCTCGTTCCAGCGCGTGATGAAGCGCAAGGGCGTCGCGGACGGCTTCGAGACCCTGATGGCGAGCCTCCGCAAGCGCCTCGCCCGCGGCTGACGGCGCTCACTGCCGCGTGGCGAGGTGCCACAGGAAGCCTAGCTCCGGCCGGACCGCGACGAAGGCGAACACCCAGAGCGCGGCGAGAACCCCGAGCGGGACGCCGAGGCCGAGCAAGAGCGCCCGCGGCATCGGGACGCGCGTGACGCGGCTGAAGTCGAAGAGCATTCGCACGGCGGCCACGGCTTCGGCAACCACCCACAGCGCGAGCAGCAGCGGGACCCACCGGATCGGGGCCGGCTGCACGGCCACCAGCACCGCCCCGACCATCAGGACCAGCACCGGCCACCGGCTCCAGACGGCGAGCGTGAGCGCCTGCCCCGGCCGGACGCGGTGGGAGCTCCGCCCCGTGAGCGCGAGCAGCCACAGCATGTTCAGCAGCAGCCAGACCCCGTAGACGATCCCGGTGAGGAGCACAACGGCGAGCGGTGCGCCGATCAGGCCGAGCACGCGGGCCTCGGCTTTGGGCTCCAGTCCGCCTACGAGGGCCTCCAGCACGTCGGTCCGGGTCGCAGCGTGAAGCACGACCGCGCCGATCACACCGGCCGCGAGGGCCAGCACGACGGCGAGGGCAACGCCGGTCCAATCCTCTGCGGCCCGCCCTCGCTGCAGCGCTTCGCGGTAGTAAGCGTGGCGGGCGAAGTAGCGCGGGACGAGCTGCCGGAAGCGCGGAGCGAACCCCATCATCACGGCACACCCTATCGCCAGCAGCCAGGCGACGAGCACGAACGTGGGCGTGTTGACCCGCGCCACCGGCTCCGGCCCCGCGTCGAACGCGAAGACCCGCTGCTCGCCGGTGTAGAAGCCGCGCAGCACACTGAACGCCGGGCGCGTCCGGTCGTCGGTCTGGATCAGCCCGTACGGGGCCTCGACGCCGTCGCGCCAGGCGAAGACGAACAGAGCCGCGAGCGGCGGGTCGAGGTCGCCCAACTCCGCCAGGCCTGCTTCGAGAAACCGCGCCTGGGCTGTCGGCGACCGGGGCGTCCGGTAGCCGCCCTCGACGCCGTCGTCCACGGGTGCCCCGAAGCTGCCGAGGCCGACCGGCGTCTCGTGCGCCGAGCGCCACCGCCGGACCAGGTCTAGTGGATCGTGGCCTCGCGCGTCGAGCAGCACGAGGTCCACTTGGCCAGCGCACGCGTCGTCCTCGACGAAGTGCGAGAGGTAGTACGTCTTTGCGCCCGCTAGCCCAGCACCGCGGACGCGGGCGGCGAGGGCTTCGACGTAGGCGCAGGCCGCCAGGTCGCTCGTGTCCGAGAAGCGCGTCAGGCCGAACGCGCGGGCCGAGGGATGCTGTGCGGCGAGGGCGAGGGCCGCGTCCAGTTCGCGCGTGGCGAAGGCGAGCGTGTCCGCGAGCCGCGCCGCCGGCAGGTCCGACACCGGCAGGTCCTGGTAGAGCGCCAGCCCGAGCAGGTCAGCCGTCCGCAGCACCGGTGTGCGCGTGACGAGACCCGTCCGCACCGCCTCGACGCCCGCTTCGCGCATCGCTCGGAGGTCGCGCAGCGCCGCCTGGAGGTCGTCCGGCTGCCTCCACACCACCCCTTCCTCAAAACCCGTCGCCCCCGTGCTGTCCGCCGGCTGCGCCGAGGCCGGGGCGGCGAGAAGGAGGAGGAGGAGCGCGAGGAGAGGCATCGAGAGGCAAGAGAGGCGGTTCACATATACGCCCCAAAGATAGCACCCGGCGCGAGACTGGCATCCGGCACGGCGAGGCCACGACAAGCACAAAGGGCTCTACCTCCCGGAGAAGATGCAGCCCCTGGCATCAACGAGACGCGAGGCCGAGCATGCACTCGGCCTCGCGCTGATACCGTCGGATGGCTGGTCTGTCAGCCTGGAACCTCGGAGTTGGGACGCGGCCACTGCTCGAAGATCTGCGACGTGATCCCCTCGCCGACCTCGGGAGTCGGGAGGGTGCCGAGCCGGTCGTACCGCCGGAGGTCTACCCAGCGGTGTCCCTCAGCGAAGAGCGAGTAGCGCCGCTCAAAGAGGAGCTGATCGAGGGCATTCTCGTCGTCTAGCTCAACGTTGCCGAGACCGGCTGCGCTGCGGACGGCATTGATGTCGGTCTCGGCCGCGTCAAGATCGCCGTTGAGGATGTTAGCCTCCGCCCGGATGAGGAGCAGTTCCTCATTCCGAATGACCGGGTACGAGCCTGACGAACTCGACGCGGTCGTCACGACGACCGAGCTGGCCAGTCCGTTTGCCGAACCGGGGCTGGCCGGAAGCTCCTCGCCCCGATCCAGCACCTTACTGGCGACGCGCTGATCGCCCGCCTCGGCGTCTGCCACGAACTCTGGCGTCGCCCGGAGCTTCACGAAGTCAGCCGTCGGCACCTCGAACATCGGGTTGAGACGGTCACCGCTGCCCGCGCCGAAGGTGTGGTACACGCCGCCGTTGAGGTCGCCGTCGCTGATGAACGACCCTTCGAGCGCCGAGAGGGCTGCCCCAGCATCGCCCTGGTAGATGGCGACGCGTGCCCGGATGGCCCGGTTGAACTGGGCGAAGCCGGCCGGCGTGTCGAACCCTGCGAAGCCGCCCGAGAGCGAGAAGGGGAACGCATCGCCGGCACTCTGCAGGTCCGTCAGCGCCTCGTCCAGGTACCGGTTGATTTCGGCGTAGCCCTCCTCCTGGGTCACGAACGGGACATCGACCTGGTCGGAGAATTCAATCTTGATTCCGTTCTCACCGAGATAGTTGAGGGCAAGCAGGAGCTGGTGCGCAATGAGCGTGTTGGCGTAGCCTCGGATGCCTGCCTGCTCGGCCTCGCCCAAACCTCGGGCCTCAGCCTGCTCGATCAGGATTCGTGCCTGGCCGATGGCCCGGTAGCGGCCCGACCAGGGCGTGAGGAGTAGGAAACCACCTGGATCAAGCGGCCCCGTGTAAAGCTCGCCCGTGTAGCGGGGATCGGCCGGCTCGAAGTAGTACAGGTCGCGAGCGAAGATGCCGTTGACGCGCCAGTAAACGCCCATGCCGGCACGAAGGCCGCCTTCGAGGCCCGTAGCGAGCGCCTGGATGCTCACTACCTCGGGTTCGGGAGCGTTGGGGTTGGCAACGTCAAGGCTGTCACATCCTGAAAAGGAGAACAGCGCGAAGCCGCCTACGAGGGCTGCGGCGCAGAGCCGGGTGAAGCGGCGTTGGAACAAGCGTAGGGAAGTCATAGATCTGTCGGCTGGTGTCAGCAAGTCGGAGAGCGTGGCGTGCCTAGAGGCCCACGGCGACCTTGAAATAGAAGCTGCGAGCGGAGGGGAACGGGAGCACGTCCACGGATCGCCCGATGGCGACATTCCCGAACTGGCTTACCTCGGGGTCATACCCGTCGTAGCCCGTGAACATCAGGAGGTTACGGCCGGAGATGCCGAAGGTGAGGCTCCGGGCCTGCCCGCTCGTCCAGCGCGCCACGACATCCGGGTCGACGTCGTAGGTGAGGCTCGCTTCCCGGAGCTTGAGGTACGTCCCGTCCTCGACGTAGCGGCCGGTGCCACCCACGCCGGCAAGGCGGTCCTGCCCCTCCTGCGTGTCGAGGTCTTCGGTCGTTCCGCCGAGGTCCGAGAGGAACTTGCCGAGGTTGATAACGTCGCCGCCCTGCTTCCAGTCCCACAGGAAGCCGAGGCTGAAGCGGTTAAACGAGATGTCGTTGTTCCAGGCAAGCTGGAAGTCCGGGTTCTCGTTCCCCAGAAATACCTGGTTGCCGTCCTCGTCGAGTCCGGTGATCTCGTTCGGCGAGACACCCTCTTCGATGCGGAACTGGCCAAGCGAGAGGGCGAAACCGCCGATCTCAAACGGGTCCACGTCGAGGCTCGTGATCTCGGACGAAGACGTGAAGAAGTTGAAGCGCGTGCTCCACGTCACGGCCCCGTCCACCGGCGTAGCCGTCAGCGCTGCTTCGATGCCCTGTGTGGTCATGTCACCGGCGTTGATGAACTCCGAGGTGAATCCGGAGGACGGGGGCAGCGCGTTCTGCAGGATGAGGTCGGTGATATTCTGGGTGTAGTACGAGAACTCGACCGAGGCGCGGTCATCGAACAACGTAGCGTCGGCACCTACCTCGAACTCCTGCGCCTGCTCCGGCTCGATGTCCGGATTGCCGCGACGCGTCGGGGAGAGGACACCACCGGTGCCGGCGACGTTCTCGGGAATCAGCGATGTGAACTTGGCCCGCGCCAGCGGAAGGTTGCCCGTGCGTCCAAATGCAGCGCGGAGCTTGAAGTCGTTGGCGAGGCCGCCCAGCGGCTGCCAGAAGTCAAACTGCGAGAGCCGAAGGGCTGCCGAGATCTTCGGGTAGAAGAAGAACTGCTCGGTGTCGCCGTTCCGGCTGCTGGCGTCGGCCCGGAAGCCACCCGTCAGGATCACTTGGTCACGAAAGTTGACCTCTTCCTGGAGGAAGAACCCGCGCTCCCGCTGGATCAGGCGGTTCTCCAGAATCGAGACCGTCGCCGACTGGTCGAGGTTGCTTTGGGTCTCGACGATGCCTTGCGCCTGGCTCAAAATGTTGTTCAGGTCGCGCGTCTCGTACTGGTAGCCCGCCGACGTGTTGAACGTGATCTGCGACGGCGTGCTGTAGAAGTGGACGAGGCTGAGGCCGAGGTTCGTGTTCAGACTCGTCGTACGGCCCTTAACCGAGAGACCTGGCAGGTCTTTCGCCTGCTCGAACTGAAGCTCGGGCGGCGACAGGATATCGTTCTCCAGGGTGTAGTAGTCCGCACCGCCCTGCACGTTGAAGTCGAGCGTCTGGTTCTGCACACGGAGCAGGTTGAGGCCGAGAAAGACCGACCCGATGCCTCGGTTGGAGGTCTCCTCGTTCTGGAGCAGAGCGACCGTCTGGAGCGGGTTGGCTCCGGCGGGGCCGCTCGGGAAGACGCCGTCGGTCTCCCGGAGGTCGATGAACGGCGGGGTGAACACCTGCGCAAAGCCGAGCGTCGTGCTGCCCTGGTTCTCGTTGCCGGTGATGCTCCGGTCCGAGGTCGAGCGCGAGATAGAGGTGTTGACGTTGAACCGGATGCGGTCGCTGAAGCGCTGCTCGACGTTGACGCGGGCGCTGTACTTGTCGTAGCCCGTGTTGTCGACGATGCCGTCTTCGTTGAGCGCAAGACCGCTGACGAAGAACCGCGTGTTCTGGTCACCGCCGGAGATGCCGATGTTGGTTTCGCTCAGCAGGCCGGTCTCGCCGTAGATAAGATCCTCGTAGTCGAGTTGTCCGTTCTGCGCGAGGAGATCGCCCCCCCCCTCGACGAGCGCTTCAGCCGTCTCAGCCGTGAACTGCCGCGTCCCGATCTTGTTGAGGATCGAGGTGAAGCCGACCTGCTGCGAGAGGCTGATCCGGGTCTCACCGGGACGGCCGCGCTTAGTCGTGATGAGGACCACGCCGTTGGTCGCCTTCGCGCCGTAGATGGCAGCGGCGCTCGCGCCCTTCAGGACTTCGATGCTCTCGATGTCGTTCGGGTTGAGGTCGGCGATGCGATTGGTGGGCTGGCCCTGTGGCCGGGCACTGCCTGCACCGGTCGCGGCCGTTACAATGTCGAGACCCGGCTCGATGGCCGAGTTGTCAATGATAACGCCATCGATCACGTAGAGCGGCTGCGTGTCGCCAGTGATCGTCGAGGTGCCGCGGAGGTTGACGTTGATACCGCCGCCGGGCGCGCCGGTGTTCTGGCTGATCGAGATGCCGGCGATCTTGCCGCTGAGTGCGCGCTCCAGCGTCTGCGCCGGGGCGGGCACGAGTTCCTCAGCCGAGACCGTCCCGACCGAGTTGGCGAGGTTCGAGCGCTTGACCGACGTGGCCAGGCCTGTCACCACCACTTCGTCGAGACCAAGTGGGTCCTCCTCCATTTCCACGTCGAAGGCCGTCACGCCGGGTGGCAGTACGACCTCGAAGTCGCGGTAACCGACAAACGAAAACAGCAGGCCTCGGTTGCCAGACGGCAGCTCGAGGTCGTAGCGACCGTTGAGGTCGGTCGTGGTCCCGACGGTCGTCCCCTGAACGAGGATGTTGACGCCCGGCAGGGGCTCGCCGGTGTCGGCGTCGGTGACGGTTCCGTTGACGGACTGAGCGGATGCAGAGAGCGTTCCGAGCAGGAATAGGGCGACGGCACAGGTCGCCCTCACGCTGTAGCGCTGGCGCATGAATGGGCCTCTTTTTTGGTGGGATGAGCTACGGGCGGCTCCGCAAGGCCTTCCGGGAGCCAAACCAGAAGGTAATGATTCCGTAACTCCGGCGCTATCTAAAAAGCCTAACTCCTAGGAATTACCCTACGATACGTCCCAGGGAAGCCCCGAGCCGCTACAGGCTCAGCCGGTCGCGGAGCTCGCGGGAGCGGCTCCGGCTGGCGATGACCTCGTGCCCGCCGGCCAGCACGAGCTTGTAGCGCCCGCTGAACCACTGGACCATCTCGCGGATGTGCCGGAGCTGCACGATGGCCGAGCGGTGCACGCGCATGAACTGCGCCGGGTCAAGGCGGCCTTCGAGCGCGTCGAGCGTGTGGGAGACGATGTGGCGGCTTGCCTGCCGGGGCCGGCCCGGCGGACGCGCCTCGTCGTCCTGGAGGACGTAGAGCCGGGTGATCCCGTCCTCCACCTCCGCCGAGAGCACCTGCTCGACCGAGACGATCACGAGCCGGTCGGAGCCGGGGATGGAAAGCTGCTTGAGGTGGTCGCCGTCTTGCCCGGCCAGGGCCGTCCCGGCGTGCCCGTCGAGGTATTCGAGCAGGTCGGCGAGGCGGTCCTCGCCGTCGCGCCGGGCTCCGTCCCCACCGGCCAGCCTCTCGGCGCGGGCGAGGGCGAGGGCGAGGCGGTCCTGCTGGATGGGCTTGAGGAGGTAGTCCACGGCGCTCGCCTCGAAGGCGCGGAGGGCGTGCTCGTCGTGCGCAGTCGTGAAGACGACGACGGGCCGGTTCTCGGGCGGCAGTCGGTCGAGCACGTCGAAGCCGTCCAGCCCGGGCATCTGGATGTCGAGCAGGACGAGGTCCACGCCGCCCGCCGCCAGCTTCTCCAGCGCCTCGACTCCGTCAACGGCCTCTCCCACAACCTCAATCCGCTCTTCCTCCGCAAAGGGTTCGAGCAGGCGGGCCAGCCGGCTGCGGGCCGGCGCTTCGTCGTCTACGATCAGGGTTTTGAGCATGGCGGGGGTGCGCCTGCGGCGCGGAATGGGAGGAGAGGGAGGAATGGGGCGTTCCCTGCGTGGAGGGAACGGAGGGCGAGGAGGGACTCACGTCCCCTGCCCCTCAATCTACCCTCCGTTCCCTCCTTGCTCTCCACGCCCTTTCTCTTCCTCACGGCGGCGCTTCGCTCAGGGGAGCAGAGTCAAACGATTGCAGGACCAGGCGCAGAGGCTACGCCTTGCGAAAATACCCCACCACCCAGTCGCCCAGCCCGAAGGGCCGGCCGAGGTTCTCCGCCGCGTGGCGAAGGGCCTTACGGGCGATCGTCCCCCAGCGTCCTTCCCGCGCAAGACTACGGAAGAAGAACGGGTCATAGTACCGCGACCACATCCCCGGCGTCTTGGTGAAGTGCGTCTCGAAGCCGCCGCGCTCGGCGACCGCCCGCAGCGAGGCTGCGGTGAAGCCCGAAACGTGGAGGCCCTCGTAGAGCTTGCAGACCGTCTCGGCCGCACCGCCCGAGGTCAGCCGGCGCAGCGTGTCGCGCAGCGCGAAGGTAAGCGGCTGCTGGTGCGATACGTGGAGCACGAGGAGTCCGCCCGGCCTCAGCTTGGCGTGCAAGGTCTCCAGAAACGAGACCGGCTCGTCGACATGGTCCAGGACGTGGTGGCACGTCAGCGCGTCCACGCTCTCGCGCTCGACCTCGTCCAGTTCGACGTAGCGCGCCCCGTACTGCTGCGCCCCGTACCGGACGGCGTCGGCCGACACCTCGGCACCGACGGCACTCCATCCCTCTTCGTTTGCGACGTAGACGAGGTAGCCGGGGCCTGCCCCGACATCGAGCAGGTGTGGTCGCTCGCCGTCGACGTAGCGCCGCATCCGTTCGAGTTGCCGCTGGAACTTCGGACGGCGGATGCGGACCTCCCACTCGAACCGCTCGGCGTCGAACCCCTTCAGGTAGGGATAGTCTTCTTCGAGCCGTCCCGACACCTCGGTCCGGTCGTAGAACGTGGCTCCGGTGTCCGGGCACTGGTAGATGACGCGCCCGTCCTTCCTCCCCCAGACGAGGGACGAGGAAGCACCGGAGAAGGGAGACCGGGCGGGACCTGCAGGCATGATCTGGACAGACGACAGAGGTAGGGCAGGGTTCTCGGCGGAAAGCGCAGGGCGGCGCTGGCATTAGGTTCGGCGGGGCTGAACAGACTCTAAACCCTGGGGCGCTCTCTTCGCCCAGAGATGCGCTCCAGGACGCTGCCGCGTGCAGAGTCTTCGTCACACCGGCCTGGTCTCGGCGAGCGGAATCAGCAGCTTCACCTCGGTCCCGGTGTCCGGCGCGCTGGCGAAGCGGAGGAGGTCGGTGCGCCCGTAGAGCTGCTCCATCCGGGCGGCCACGTTGCGCAGCCCGATGCCGAAGAACGACGCCGGGTGCGCCACGTCCGCAACGCCGTCGCCGCCGGAGAAGAGAGCGGGGATGCCCAGGCCGGTGTCGGTCACGCAGACCTCGGCGCAGTCGCCGCGGTGCCGGCTGGCGAGGGTCAGCGTGCCGCCGCCGCGCTTGCGCTCGATGCCGTGCTTGACGGCGTTCTCGACGAGCGTCTGGACTGCGAAGGCGGGCACGGGCAGGTCGCGGAGCGCCGGGTCCCACGCGCGCTCGATGCGGAGGGCCGGGCCGAAGCGCGCCTGCTCGATGGCGAGGTAGTCCTCGACGAGCCGCGCCTCGTCGGCCAGCGGAACGAAGGGGCGGCTACCGGTCTGGAGGATGGTGCGGAAGATGCTGGCCAAGCGTTCGACGGTGCCCTCGGCCTCGCGCGGGTCCTGGTCGATCAGCGCGGCAATGGTGTTGAGCGTGTTGAAGAGAAAGTGCGGGTTGATCTGCGCCCGGAGCGCGGCGAGCTGCGCTTCGGCGCTCTGCCGCACGAGCGCCTTCTCGCGCTCGACGAGGGCGAGCCGCTCGACGGCCAGGGCGAGCTGGCCGCCGAGCGAGCGTAGCATCGCCACGTCTTCGAGGTTGTAAACCGCCCGGCGCCGGGCCTTGCGCCCGAGCACGAGGAGGCCCGCCGGCTCGGTCTCGCCGCCCGCCACCGGCACCGCGAGGGCCACGCCGTGCGTTTGCAGGAGCCGGTTCTCCTCCGGCGACAGGTCGCTCTCGTCGAGCTCGGCGTTGCGGGCCCACACGGTCCCGGCCTGCTGGAGCCGGTCCCAGACCTGGCGCAGTTCGGCCTCGGTGAAATACGGCGGGTCGGGGTGGTAGGTGGCCCGCACCCAGGCGTCGTCGCCCGCGGGGTCGCGCAGGAAGAGCACGCCGGAGCGCGCGCCGAGCGCCGCGCCCACCGTCTGCACGGTCTCTTGGGCCAGGCGGTGCGCGTCGAGGACGTGGCGCAGCCGCTCGCTGAAGGCCCGAATCTGGGCGCGCGCCCGCTGGCGCTCGGTCACGAACCACCGGGCTACGTAGCGGCGGAGCACGCGCGCGCCCCGCTCGGCCAGCAGCATCAGCAGCACCACGTACACCCCCGCCACGACCGAGCGCGGCCACGCCCCCAGGCCCGAGGGCAACACCCGTTCCACGAGCAGCAGCCCGCCCACGACCACGAAGAACGCCGCGCCGAAGAGCAGCACGTAGACCAGCGCCCGCGTCACGACCGCGTCGGCCCGCCCGTAGCGCAGCGTCGCGACTGACGCCAGCCCGACCGGGGCCAGCGACAGGAGCTGGATGAGCACGATCAGCCCGCCGACGCCGGCGTCCGAGACCGCCCCCGGCAGCGGTACGATCCCGTAGACCGAGAGCGCCCCGAGCACCGCGAGCGCGAACACGGCCGCGCTCCCGGCCCGGCTCCACGCCGTCGACGCAGGGACGGCGTCGCCCTCTGGGGTCTCGTCCGGCCTGGGCGACGCAAGACTCAGCCCCGTCGCGGCAGCGACGTAGCAGCAGACGTAGAACAGGATCGGCGCGATGAGCGCGTCGAGCGTGAGCGGCCCCACGCTACCCCAGATCACGGCACCAGCGACTGCGCTTCCTAGCACCGCCGCCGGGAGATACACCGCCGCAAGCACTACCGCCCGGAGTCGCATTACGTCGGCGAGGACGTGGTGGAGCAGGAGGGCCGGGAACAGCACCCACCCGCCGAGCGCGAGCAGCGTCACGGCCTGGAAGAACGCCGCGTATCCGCCGCCCATCGGGGGCCCGGCGAGCGTCAGGCTCAGCAGCCGGACTAGGTTGCCGAACACCCAGAGCGACGCCGCGGCAAACAGCGCAAACGACCGCCACGACCGCCGGCTCCGCCCCACGAGCGGTGCCACGATCGTGAGGCCGAGCAGGTGCAGGAACGCTGCGAGCGCGAACCCCCACAGCGACGCCTGCCACAGCATGCCGCCGAGTGGGTACAGAAACGTCGGGTAGCGCGAGATCGGAATCTCGAACGACTGAAGCTGGTCGTCCTGCACCACGTCGTATACCAGCATGTCGCCCGGCGCGACCCCTTCCACGGCGCGCTTTAGGTCCTCGGCCGAAAAGAACTGCTGGAACTCGAACTGGTAGAGCACGGCCTCCTCGCGGAGCCCGGCCGCGTAGGCCGTCCCGCCCGGATAGACATAGGCCGCCACGATCTCGCCGTCGCGGTCCTGCCACTGCACCCAGTCGAACCCGCGCGGGGCCGAGGCCGCCGGCGTTTCCCCGGTGACCTGAGCAATCGCCCGCCAGTCCGCTACCAGCCGCCCCAGCATCAGGAGCGACACGAGCGGGACGAGCACGACGAGCACGCGGAGCGCAGCGCGTTTGGGAACAGACATTGGTTCGGAAAGCTAGAGCGCCGGTAAAGGTAGGCATTCAAGCGAGGAGGAGTGGAAGAGCGGAAGAAGGTCAAGATTCACCGCCACGCTATCTTCCCCGCCTCCGCTCTTCCCCGCTTCCGCTCGCCCTCGTGCTCATCGACACCCACGCCCACGTCTACCTCGGCCGCTTCGACGACGACCGCGACGCCGTCGTCGAGCGCGCGAAAGCCGCCGGGGTCACGGCCGTTCTCCTCCCGGCCATCGACGTGCCCTCGGTCCACGCCGCTCTCGGTCTCTGCGAGCAGCACCCCGGCTTCTTCCGGGCGATGGCGGCGCTCCATCCCTCCGAGGTCAAGGACGCGACCGACGCCGACTTCGCCGAGGTCGAGGCGCTGTGCGACCGGCCCGAGGTGGTCGCTGTCGGCGAGAGCGGACTGGACTACTACTGGGACCGCTCGTTCAACGCCAAGCAGCAGGCCTACCTGCGCCGCCACGCTCGCCTCGCCGTTCGGCGCGACCTCCCGCTCGTCCTTCACAACCGCGACGAGAAGGGCAGCGACGCCGCCTCGCGCGATCTCGTGGATATCCTGCGTGAGGTCAAAACTGAGCCCGGCGGTGAGCGCCTGCGCGGCGTCTTCCACTGCTTCGGCGGGCCGCCGTGGCTGGCCGAGGCCGTGCTCGACCTCGGCTTTCACGTCGGCCTCGGGGGAACGCTCACGTTCAAAAACGGCGGCGTGCCCGAGGCCATTGATGCTGTGCCGCTCGACCGGATCATCCTTGAGACCGACGCGCCGTATCTCGCGCCCGTCCCGCACCGCGGCAAGCGCAACGAGCCGGCCTACGTCCGCCTCGTCGCCGAGAAGCTGGCAGCGGTCAGAAGCATCGAAGTCGAGGAGGTAGAAGCCGCGACGACGGCGAATGCCGAGGCGCTGTTCGGCCCTTCCTAACCAACGAGAGAGCCCCGCGCGCACCGAGGTACGCGCAGGGCTCGGGGACAACCCTGGCGAGGTTATCCGGAGGGGACGGTGGTAGGGTACGGACCGCCAGTGCCAGCAGTGTGACACAGCGGTCGGGTTTCTCGTCCCTGGTTTCTAGTTCGAGCACACCCGGTCGTTTGTGCCGACCAGAAACTGGAAACTGTGAACCAGGAACGGCCTGAAGGGTCAGTCCATCATCTTGCGCAGGAACGCGGGCACGTCGGTGTCGTCCTCGCGGTCCCGCTCGTTGCGGCGCTTGAAGTCCTCGGCCTGGAGACGGCGGACGTTCGCCGGGCGCTTGCGGCCGGGCTCGTCGTCGTCCAGGAGGGCCGGGGTGCGGCGCTCGTAGGCGGGCGTGTCGAGGTGCTTGAGGTTGTCCTCACCCTTGTAGCCCGGCACGGGCTCGTCGCCGGTGAGGCGGACGGTGCGGCGGACGCGGGCGTCCGGGCGCGCGGTGTCGAACCCGGTGGCGATGACCGTCACCCGCAGTTCGTCGCCCATCTCAGGGTCGATGACGGTGCCGAAGATGACCTCGGCGTCGTCGCCGGCCTCGCGCTGGATGACCGACGTGGCCTGCGTGGCCTCGCGAATGCCGAGGCTCTCGCCGGCGGTGATGTTGACGAGGACGTTGCGCGCGCCCTGGATCGAGACGCCGTCGAGGAGCGGGCTGGAGATGGCCTCCATCGCTGCGCGCTCGGCGCGCTTGTCGCCCTGCGCCGTCGCCGAGCCCATGATCGCGGTCCCGCCGTCGGCCATCGTGGTGCGCACGTCGGCGAAGTCGAGGTTGATCAGGCCGTGGACGGTGATGAGGTCCGAGATGCCGCGCGTGGCGTTGTAGAGCACGTCGTCGGCCATCTCGAAGGCTTCCACGAGCGTCGTGTCGTCCTCGGCGATGTCGAGCAGGCGCTCGTTCGGAATCACGATGAGCGTGTCGACGGTCTCCTTGAGGAGGTCGAGGCCCTCGGCGGCGGACTTCATCCGCTTGCGGCCCTCGCAGTCGAAGGGCTTCGTGACGACGCCGACGGTGAGGATGCCGAGGCGCTTGGCAATCGCCGCGACGACGGGCGCGCCGCCGGTGCCGGTGCCGCCGCCCATCCCGGCCGTGACGAAGACCATGTCCGAGCCGGCGATTGCCTTCTCGATCTCGGTCCGGCTCTCCTCGGCCGCCTCGGCCCCGACGAACGGGCGGGCACCCGCGCCGAGGCCCTTCGTCAGCTCGCGGCCGACCTGGAGCTTGGCCGGGGCCTTGTTCATGCCGAGGGCCTGCGCGTCGGTGTTGATGGCGACGAACTCGACGCCGTGGATGCCTTTGCCGATCATGTTGTTGACGGCGTTGCCGCCACCGCCGCCGACTCCAACGACGGAAATCTTTGCTTTCTCTTTCGCTTCGGAGTCGAAAGCGAAACGGGTGCTGAATTGGTCGGGCATGATGAATCCTCCGGGGGTTTTACGCCAGGTTGTCTTGCTGATGTGTTAGTGGATGGAACGAGGTGGTGGTAGGGGTGGGTTTGAAACCTGCCCATACACTTGTCAGAGTTCGTCGAACCAGCTCTTCATGCGTCCCGCGAGCTTAGTGACGAGGGTGTCGCCGCCGACGCCGACCGCGAGGAGCGCCGACTCGGTGGTCTCGTGGCGAAGGCCGTAGAGCACGAGCCCGACGGCCGTCGCGTAGACCGGGTCGTTGACCTCTTCGATCAGGCCGCCGGCCAGGCCGAGCGGGGTCCCGATCCGCGCCTCGACGCCGAGCACTTCGGCCGCGAGGTCGGCCGTGCCGCGCGTGAGCGAGCCGCCGCCGGTGAGCACGACGCCCGCCGAGAGGTGCCGCCCGTAGCCGGAGCGCTTGATCTCGATGCCGACGATCTCCATGATCTCCTCCAGCCGGGGCTGGATGATCTGCGCGAGCGTGCTCTGGCCAATCGCCTTCTCGGGCCGCCCGCCGATGCCGGGGATCGTGATCTCCTGGTCCTCCTCGACGAGGTCCACGAGCGCGACGCCGAACTGCCGCTTAAGGCGCTCGGCCTGGTCGTCGAGGATGCCGAGGCCTTTGCGGAGGTCGTCGGTGACCTTCTCGCCCGCGACGGCGACGACGGCGGTGTGGCGGATCGTCTTGTCCTCGAAGACGGCGATGTCGGTCGTCCCGCCGCCGATGTCGATGAGGGCGACGCCGACCGCCTTCTCGTCCTCGTGCAGCACGGCGTAGGACGAGGCCAGCGGTTCGAGGACGATGTCGGCCACTTCGTACCCGGCTTTCTCGATGCAGCGGTAGACGTTCTTCGCCGCCGAGACGAGGCCGGTGATGATGTGGACGTTGGCCTCCAGCCGGATCCCGCTCATCCCAATCGGGTCGGCGACGCCGTCCTGGCCGTCGACGATGAACTCCTGCGGGATGACGTGGAGGATGCGCCGGTCGGCGGGCATGGCGACGTGCTGGGTGTCTTCGAGCAGGCGGTCGACGTCGCGCTGCGTGATCTCGCCGTTGCGGGACGAGATCACACCCCGGCTCTGGAAGCTCTGGATGTGGTCGCCCGCGATGCCGACGTAGACGCTCCGCGCCTCGACGCCCGCCGCGCGCTCGGCCTCGCCGACGGCCTCCTGCACGGCGGCGACGGTCTTGTCGATGTTGACGACGACGCCGCGGTTGAGGCCCTCGGAGTGGGCCACGCCGACGCCGAGGACGTTGATGCGGTCGAGTTCGTCGGCGGCCGCGACGACGGCGCACACCTTCGTCGTTCCGATGTCCACGCCGACTACGATGCGTTCATTCATGGGTTTGGGGCTTTTGGCTGTTGGCTATTAGCTGTTAGCTCCGGGGATCAGAGGCTAAAAGCCAAGAGCTAATAGCTTATTCTGTTACAATCTGCCCGCCGAAGCGGAGATCGATTCGGCGGACGGGGGTTTGGGGGCGGGTGAGGAGGGCTTGGTGCCAGAAGGCGTGGAGGCGAGAGAACTTCTCGGTGAAGCCGGTGCGGCCGAGCGCGGCAGGGAGCGCGCGGCCGTCCGGCAGGGGTGCGGTGGTGAGGGTGAGAGACCCGTCGCGGCTTCGCTCGATGAAGGAGACGAGGGCGTCGGTCTCAGGCGGGGCGGCAGCGAGCGCGGCCAGGAGTTCGAGCGTCATCGCGTGGCTAGAGGGCTGCGTCGGGTGGAACGGGCCGAAACTGCCCGAGAGGAGCGGCACGTCGTAGGCCGCGTCCGGCGCGACCGGCATCCTGAAGCCGGCCGCGTCGAAGAAATATTCCGCCCGCCCGACCGCGTCGAGGACGAGTGCGACGGGCACGCGCTCCGTCACGGCAATGCCGAGGGTGCCTGTCGGCCAGCGCGTCACGCGGGCGTCCTGCACCCACGGATGCCGGCGGGCGCGGTCGGCGACGATCGCCGGGTCGAGCGCGAAGAGCCGCGCCGAGTCCGGGACGGCGACGAGGTCGAGCACGGCGGCGGTGTCGGCGTGGACGGTGCCCGAGACGTCGACGGCGCGGACCGGCAGCGCCGCCTGCCACTGCCACCCGAGCACGCCGACCGCCGCCGCGGCTGTGAGGCCGAGGACGGCCAGCACGCGGCGGAGCCACGAGTGGCGTAGCGCGCGGCGACGGGCCTGCTGTTTTTTCGTCGGCTTCGCCATCACGCAGCCTCCTCGTCTTGAAGCTGCTCCAGAAACTCCTCGCCGCAGGTCCACACGTCGCCCGCGCCCATCGTGAGGACGAGGTCGCCGGGACGCGTCACCTCGCGCAGGAAGCTGGGCAGGTCCGACGTGTCCGGGACGAAGCGCACGTCGCGGTGGCCGTAGCGCGAGGTAAGGTCGGCCAGGGCCTTGCCGGTGACGCCTTCGATGGGGGCCTCGCGCGCGCCGTAGATCTCGGTCAGGACGAGGACGTCGGCGTCGTAGAACGCGCGGGCGAACGCTTCCTGGAAGTCGCGGGTGCGGCTGTAGAGGTGCGGCTGGAAGACGGCGACGACGCGGCGGTCCGGCCACCCGGTCGAGGCCGCGTCGAGCGTCGCCTCGATCTCGGTCGGGTGGTGGGCGTAGTCGTCGATCACGATCAGGCCGGCGGCCTCGCCCTTGATCTGGAAGCGGCGGTCGACGCCCGTGAAGGCCGCGAGCGCCTCCTGAATCCGGGAAAACGGAATGTCCAGCTCCAGCCCGATGGCGACGGCGGCGAGCGCGTTGCGGACGTTGTGGAGGCCGGGCGCACGGAGCGTCACCTCGCCCAGCATCTCGCCGTCTCGGACCACCCCGAACCGCGTCACGGGGCCGACCTGCTCGATGCTCTCGGCGCGGATCTGCGCCTGCCGGCTCGTGCCGTAGGTGATGACGCGGCGCTCGATCCGGCGGAGCACCTCGCGCACGGCCGGGTCGTCGAGGCAGACGATGGCCGCGCCGAAGAACGGGACCGAGCAGGCGAACTCGACGAAGGCGTCCTTGAGGTCGCCGAGGTCGCTGTAGATGTCGAGGTGGTCGGCCTCGATGTTGGTGACAACGGCGAGGGCGGGGGTCAGCCGGAGGAACGTCCGGTCGTACTCGTCGGCCTCGATGATGATGATGTCGCCCTCGCCCGAGACGGCGTTGGAGTCGAAGACCGTCACCTTGCCGCCGACGATGATCGTGGGGTCGAAGCCGCCGTGCTGGACGACGAGGCCGGCCATGCTGGTCGTGGTCGTCTTGCCGTGCGTGCCAGCGATGCCGATGCCGTACTTGGCGCGCATCAGCTCGCCGAGCATCTCGGCCCGGCGGATGAGCGGGACGCGGCGGCGCTCGGCCTCCTGCGTCTCGGGGTTGGCCTCGGGCCGCACGGCGGACGAGTAGACGACGACGTCGGCGTCGGCGACGTGCTCGGCGGCGTGGCCCTCGTGAACCGTTGCCCCGAGCGAGGCGAGGCGCCGGGTGACGGGGCTCGCCTGGAGGTCGGAGCCGCTGACGCGGTAGCCGCGCGCGATGAGCACCTCGGCAATCGACGACATCCCGATCCCGCCGATGCCGACCATGTGGACGTTTTTGATCCGCCCGAAGCTCGCCTGCCTGCGCATCGTGCCCGTCATGCCGTCACCTCCCGCTGGACGAGGGCGAGGACGGCGCGGGCGATCTCGCGGGCTGCGCCGGGCCGGGCGAGGGCGAGGGCGGCGGTCTTCATCGCCGCGAGCCGGTCGCCGTCGGTGAGGAGCGTCTGCACAGTCGGTAGAAACTCGCCGGCAAGACGCGGCTCGGGGAGGAGGACGGCAGCCCCGGCGTCGGCCAGGGCGCGGGCGTTCTTGGTCTGGTGGTCCGCCGTGACGTTCGGGCTCGGGACGAGGACCGAGGGCGTGCCGGTGACGGCGAGTTCGCTGCACGTAATCGCCCCGGCGCGGCAGACGGCGAGGTCGGCCGCGGCGTAGGCGAAGTCCATCCGGTCGAGGTACTGGAGGAGCCGCAGGCGCGGGTGCTCAGGCACCTGCCGCCGGAGGTCCTCGAAGTAGCGTCGCCCCGTCTGCCAGATGACGGTGAGGGCCTCGTCGGCGAGGAGTGCGTCGAGGTGCGTGCGGAGCGCGTCGTTGACCGGCCCGGCCCCGAGCGAGCCGCCCATGGCGAGGAGCACCCGCTGGCCCGGTTCGACCTCGAAGTGCGCCCGTGCCGCCTTCCGGTCCGCCCCCGCGAGGTCGGCCCGGACAGGGTTGCCGGTGAGGACGCTCTTGCCCGCGGGGAAATAGCCGGTCGCCGCGTCGAAGGCGACGAAGACGCGGTCGGCAACGCGTGCGAGCAGCTTGTTGGTCGCCCCGGCGTAGGCGTTCTGCTCCTGGATCGCAAGCGGCACCCCGCGCAGGTAGGCCGCGAGGCCGACCGGCCCCGCGACGTAGCCGCCCGTCCCGACCACCACGTCGGGGTCGAACCCGCCGACGAGCGTCCAGCTATCCCCGAGGCCCTTGGCCAGCTTGAACGGGAAGGCGAGCAGCTTCGGCGAGAGGCTGCGCGGGAAGCCGGTCACGGTGACGGCGTGGACCGGGTAGCCCGCCTTCGGGACAGCCTCCCACTCCATCCGGTCGCGCGTGCCCGCGAAGGCGATCGCCACGTCCGGGGCCTCCTCGCGGAGCGCATCGGCGATTGCGATCGCCGGGTAGACGTGCCCGCCCGTGCCGCCGCAGGCGAACAGGACGCGCGGTGCGATATGGGAAGAGGTCGAAGAGGGCATGGCAGTAGGGGCGACCGGCCGGTCGCCCGTACAGGGTGTGGGTTGTCAGGCGTAGGGGCGGGTCTCAGACCCGCCCGTACAGATAGGTGGATTCAGGCAGGCGTTGCGTGGCGGGAAATGTTGAGGAGCAGCCCGGCCATGACGCCGGTGGCGAGGAGCGAGGTGCCGCCGTAGGAGACAAACGGCATCGGGAGGCCGGTGACGGGCAGGAGGCCGCTCGCCACGCCGGCGTTGACAAACCCGTAGAGCACGAGGACGGTCGTCAGCCCGACCGCGAGGAACAGCCCGAGCGGGTCGGGAGCCTGCCGAGCGATCCGCAGGAACCCCTGGAAGAGCAGCACCACGAACCCGAAGAGCAGCGCGCCCGCGCCGAGCACCCCCCACTCCTCAGCGATGATGGCGAAGATGAAGTCGTTGAACGGAGCCGGCAGGAAGTCCCGCTGGACCGACTTGCCCGGGCCGACCCCCGTCAGCCCGCCCATCGCAATCGCGATCCGCGCCTGCCGCGCCTGGTAGCCCTCGTCCTGGTCGGAGAAAACCTGTACGGCCTCGGTGTGCGGGAAGACCTTCGCGCCGAGCCAGCTCTCGACGCGCGCCGCCCGCTGCGGCGAGGTCAGGAGGAAGAGGTAGGCCGCCAGGAGGCCGACCGCCACGAGCGCGGTGAGGTAGCGCGTCGGCACGCGCCCGACGACCATCATCACCCCGACGGCCGCCGAGAGCACCGCCGCCGTCGAGAGGTCCTCCATCCCGATGAGGGCGATCGTCGGGACCGTCCAGACGAGGAGCGGGACGAACCCGCGCTCGAACTCGTTGATGTAGACCTGCTTCTTGGCGAGCAGCACGGCGAGGTGGAGGATGAGGGCCACCTTGGCGAAGTCCGACGGCTGGAACGAGACGCCGCCGACCTCGAGCCACCGCTGCGCCCCGCCGAGCACGACCCCCGAGAGCTGCACGAACACCAGCAGCGCAAGAGCGCCCGCCAGCAGCCACTTCGAGAGTTGGGCCACCCGCCGGTAGTCCAGCACCGACACGACCCCGACCGCCGCGAGCGCGAGGCCCATCCGCCCGAGGTGCCGGAACAGCATCCGCTCGGTGTCGCCGCCCGGCACCGTCTCGGCGAAGAACGAGACCGCGCTGTAGACCGCCACCACGCCGAGCGCCGCGAGGGCGAACACGACCCACACGACGTACTTGTCGGCAGGCGGGAGCGCCGCCGCGCGGGTTCTGATATGGCTCGTTACACTCGCCATGTTTCTGGTTTACTGTTTCTAGTTTCTCGTCTAGTGAGTGCGGTCGGGGTTACCCGACGAGAAACCAGAAACCATTAACTACAAACTGTTTACCAGGCGTTTGAATTCGTCGCCGCGCTGCTCGTAGCTGGTGTACATGTCGAACGAGGCGCAGGCGGGGCTGAGCAGGATCACGTCGCCCTCCTCAGCCATGAGGCGCGCGAACTGGATCGCCTCAGCCATCGACTGGGCGCGGGCGGCGGCCTTGGCGTGGTCGCCGAGTTCGAGGACCACCTTGTCGCCGCTCTCGCCGAGCCCGACGACGCCGCGGCATCCCGCCTTGACGAGCGGCACGAGCGAGGCGTAGTCGTTGCCCTTGTCGCGCCCGCCGGCGATCAGCACGACCGGCTCGTCGAAGCTCTCGAGCGCGTACCAGACGGCGTTGACGTTGGTGGCCTTCGAGTCGTTGACGTAGCGCACGCCGCCGAGCTCGCGGACGAACTCCAGCCGGTGCGCCACGCCCTCGAACGAGGCGAGGCTCTCGCGGACCACGTCGGACGAGATCTCCATCGCCCGCGCCGAGACCGCCGCGGCGAGCGAGTTGTAGAGATTGTGGCGTCCGCGCAGGGACAGGTCGGAGGCGGGCATGAGTACCTCTTCCATGGCAATTGAGGATTCGGGTGAGGTCAGGCGGAGGACAATAGAGCCATCGCGGACGAAGGCCCCCCGGTCGAGTTCGTGGTCGAGGCTGAAGGGGTAGCGCGTGACGCCGTCGGGAGCAGTCTGCTCGGCGCGCTCGCGGACGAGGTCGTCGTCGTGGTTGTAGACGAGCACGTCGCCGGGCTGCTGGTTCTCGAAGATGCGCAGCTTGGCCGCTGCGTACCGGCCGAAGTCGCCGTCGTAGCGGTTCAGGTGGTCGGGGGTGATGTTGAGGAGGACGCTCACGCAGGGACGAAAAGTGTCGATGTGGTCGAGCTGGAAGCTGGAGACTTCGAGCACGGCGAGGGTCTCGGCGTCGCAGTCGGCCACGCGGTCCGCAAAGGCGGTCCCGATGTTGCCGGCCACGACGAGCGGGCGGTCGGCTGTGCGGACGATGTGGGCGACGAGCGAGGTCGTCGTGGTCTTCCCGTTGCTGCCGGTGACAGCGATGATGGGCGCGTCGCAGAACCACGACGCCACCTCGACTTCGGAGTAGACCGCGAGGCTGCCGCCGAGCGCGTTCTGCACGAGGCTGGCCTGGGTCGGGACGCCGGGCGAGACGGCGAGGAAGTCCGCGTCGAGCGCGCGGACGGTGTGGCCGCCGAACTCGTGCGCGACGCCGGCCGCGTCGAGGTCGTCGGCCACGCCCGGCGCAGCGCGGCCCTGCTCGGTCAGGAACACCTCGGCCCCGCGCGCGGCGAGGAGCCTCGCCACAGCGAGCCCGCTGCGCGCGGCCCCGACGACGGTGACTTTTTTGCCCTCGACGTTCATCGGATACGTAGGACGAGGAGCGTGAGGATGACGAACATCGCGGTCACGATCCAGAAGCGGACGACGATCTTCGACTCGTGCGTGCCGAGCGCCTCGTAGTGGTGGTGGAGCGGGGCCATCTTGAAGACCCGCCGCCCCTCGCCCGTCTTGGCCTTCGTGTATTTGAAGTAGACCGTTTGGATGATCACCGAGAGCGTCTCGACGAAAAAGATGGCGCACAGCACCGGCAGCAGCAGTTCCTTCTTGATCATGATGGCCGTCGTCCCGATCGCCGCGCCGAGCGCGAGCGAGCCGGTATCGCCCATGAAGACCTGCGCCGGGTAGCCGTTGTACCACAGGAAGCCGAAGCACGCCGCCGCCATTGCCGCGGCGAAGATGGTGAGCTCGCCCGAGCGCGGCAGGTAGAGGTCGTTCACGAACGCCGCGAGGTTGACGTTGCCCGTGATGTAGACCAGCCCGATCAGCCCAATCGAGACGAACGCCGCGGTGCCGGTCGTGAGGCCGTCGAGGCCGTCGGTGATGTTGACGGCGTTCGAGAGCGCGGTGACGATGAAGACGACAATCGGGATGTAGATCAGCCAGCCGAGGTCGACCCCAACGAGCGGGCTGAGGAAGTCGTAGTCGAACGTGCCGTTGGCGATGAAGGGCAGGCTCGTCAGCGTGTTGGTCTCGCGGAAGGCCGGGAGGAAGTAGAGCGCCGCACCGAGGAGCAGCCCGAGCGAGGTCTGGCCGGCGATCTTGGTCCACTCGCTGATCCCGTCCTTGTCTTTCTTGATGACCTTGACGTAGTCGTCGGCGAAGCCGATCGCGCCCATCCAGAGCGTGGCGAGGAGGACGAGGAGGACGTAGGCGTTCGTGAGGTCGCCCCAGAGGAGCGTCGCGCCGCAGATGGCGAGCAGGATGATGACGCCGCCCATCGTGGGCGTGCCGGCCTTGTGCTCGTGGCTGACGGCCCCGGCGTCCTCGCCCTCGCGGACCGTCTCGCCGAGCTGCCGGGTGCGGAGAAAGGCGATAATCTTCTTCCCGGCGAAGAGCGCGATGAGGAGCGCCGTCACCGCCGCGAGCGAGGCGCGGACGGTGATGAAGGCGAAGACCTGGAAGCCCGGCGGGGCGTAGGTCGCTTCCAGCCATTGAAAGAGGTGATAGAGCATGGCGAGCAGGATCAGGCGGTGCGGCGGGCGAAGTCTGGCTCCGCTTTTTCGCGCTCGTCATCCCCGCGCAGGCGGGGATCCACAGGACGTGCAAGCCGGTGGATCCCGGCTCGGGGGCCGGGATGACTAGCTATTTTGTTTGAGAGATAGAAGCTCATTCGCTCGTGCTTTCGCAGCCTTCGGGAGGTGCAGGTCTTCAGGAAGTGCGAGTGTCGAAAGCGGCGCGGACCTGTTCGCGGTCGTCGAAGGCGTGGCGCTCGGTGCCGGTGAGTTGGTAGGTCTCGTGCCCCTTCCCGGCGACGACGACCACGTCGCCTGGCACCGCAGGGCCGATGGCGTGGCGGATCGCCTCGGCGCGGTCCGGGAGGACGGTTGCGGTGTTCGAGTCCGCCATGCCGGCGAGGATCTCGGCGAGGATCGCGCCCGGCGCTTCGGTGCGGGGGTTGTCGTTGGTCAGGACCACGCGGTCGGCGAGGCGCTCGGCGATCGCGCCCATCGCGGGGCGCTTGGCGCGGTCCCGGTCGCCGCCGCAGCCGACGACGACCGTCAGCACGGCCTCGGGGTCCATCATGTCGCGGACCGTCGAGAGGACGTTCTCGAGCGCGTCCGGCGTGTGGGCGTAGTCGACGACCGCGAGCACGCCGTCTTCGGACGCGATCGTCTCCAGCCGGCCCGGCACCGGCAGGGCGGTCTGCAGCGCATCGAGCACGGCCTCGCTTGGATAGCCGAGCGCGCGCCCGACGCCGTAGGCCGCGGCGAGGTTATAGGCGTTGAACGCCCCCGCGAGCCGGTACGGCCGGACCTCGCCGCCGAGCCGCAGCCGCAGCCCCGCGAGGTCGTTCTCGACGATCTCGAAGCCGAGGTGCTCCTCAGTACGGAGGTGCTCCTCGGCGAGACCGCCTTGCAATTCGTCGGCGGCGCGGCCGGCCTCGGGGGCGTTCGCCCCAAAGGTCACGAGCCGCGCCGCCGACCCCTTCACCATCGCCGTCCAGGCCGCATCGTCCCGGTTGGCGATTATCACGGCCCCCTCGGCGAGGCCCTTGAACAGCGACGCCTTCGCGCCGCGGTAGGCCTCCACCGAACCGTGATAGTCGAGGTGATCGTGGGTCAGATTGGTAAAGACGGCGGCGGCGAAGCGCTGGCCCCGCACCCGCTCCTGGGCGAGCGCGTGGCTGGAGACTTCCATCGCGCACGCCGCGCAGCCCGCGTCCGCCATCTCCCGGAGGAGGGCGTTCAGCGCGAGCGCGTCCGGCGTCGTATGCGTTGCCGGCTTCGTTTCGCTCCCGATCCGCACCTCAATCGTCCCGATGAGCCCGGTCTTCTGGCCGAGCGCCGCGAGGAGGTGGTGGAGCAAAAAGACCGTCGTGGTTTTGCCGTTCGTCCCGGTCACCCCGACGAGTTGCAGCTCGCGGCTGGGGTAGCCGAAGAAGACGGCCGCTGCCTCGGCGAGGGCGGCCCGCGTGTCCGTAACGGTTACGAGCGCCGCCCTCGCCGGGAGCGATTCGGGAGGCGACTGGCAGACCACTGCCGTCGCCCCGTGTTGCACAGCCTTGTCAATGAACAGGTGCCCGTCGGCCTGCTCCCCCGCTATCGCGAAGAAGCACCCGTCGGGGCCGACCGCCCGGCTGTCGTGCGCGAGGTGGTCGATGGGTAGGTCAAGATTCCCCGTGGCCGCCACGAGCAGCCCCGCATCGCGGAGAGGGGCCAGCAGGCGTTGAAGCGGCAGCGGTTCATGGCGGCTCACGGGAAGTAGCGGAAGGTCAGCACCGCCGTCTCGGGGAGCGGACTCCCCGGCGCGGGCGACTGGTCGGCAACGACGCCCGCGCCGCGAAGCTGTGCGGCGACGCCGAGCGCAGCCAGCCAGCCGGCAGCCTGCCGAGCGCTCAGCCCGCGCAGGTCCGGCATCAGGCCGTGGGCGTCTAGGTCGTCTGAAGAAGCGGCGGCGAGGCGGACCGTCCGGCGTAGCTCCTGGCTGGAGCCTGCGCTGGGGTGTTGGACGGCCACCTCCCGCCAAGCGTCGCCCCGCTCCGTGGCGGAAGCGGACTCAGGGGCGACAGGAAAACCGAGGGTGCGCAGGCGCTGCGCGGCGACGGGCTGGGGCAGGCCCGTCACGTCGGGCAGCGCGGCGGCGGTGCGGACCGGGAGCGAACCGGTCGCGGCAGTGCGGCCAGCGAGGGCAGGCTGCACGCCGGTCCAGCGCGCGGCGACGCGCCCGAAGACGGGGGCTGAGACCGTCCCGCCGTAGCGCCCATTTTTCGGGTGGTGCATGAGGATGAGGAGCACCACCTCGGGGTCGTCGGCCGGGAACATCCCGACGAAGCTCGCGCGGTAGATGTTGGTGTAGCCGCCCGCCGTAGCGAGGCGGGCCGTGCCGGTCTTGCCCGCAACGCGCATCCCCTCGACGGCCGCCTGCGGCGCGGTCCCGCCCTCGGCGACGACCTGCTCGAACACGGGCCGAAGCTGCTCGGCCGTCTCCGGCGTGAAGGCGCGGCGGACCGAGTCCTGCGGCGCGGTCCAGACCGTCCGCCCCGTCACGTCTCGCCGCTAGGCGACGAGGTAGGGCTGCACGAGGAGGCCGCCGTTGGCGAGCGCAGCGTAGGCCGTCGCAACCTGGAGCGCCGTCACGTTGACCGCGTAGCCGATGCCGAGGGAGGTCTGCGTCGTCCCGCTCCACGCCTCCGGCCGGCGGAGCGTCCCGCCGGCCTCGCCCGGCAAGTCCACCCACGTCGGCTGGCCGAAGCCGAGGGCGCGGGCCGTGCGGTAGAGGGTGCCCGGACCGAGCTGCTGCGCCGTCTTGGCGAGCGCGATGTTGCTCGACTTGGCGATGGCCTCGGCAAACGTGATCGTACCGTAGGCGTGCGAGTCGCGCATCGGCCGGCCGCCGAAGACGGCGTAGCCTTGCCCGGTCTCGATAGAGTCCTCGGGCGCGACGACCCCGGCTTCGAGCGCGGCGACAGCGGTGACGAGCTTGAAGGTCGACCCCGGCTCGATCTGGTCGGTGACGGCGTGGTTGCGCCGGGCGGCCGTCGAGAAGGCATCGGGGCGGTTCGGGTCGTAGTCCGGCGCGTTCGCCATCGCCAGGATGGCCCCGGTCTTCGGGTCGAGGGCGACGGCGGTGCCCCAGGCGGCCTCGGCCGCTGCAACCCCGCGCACGAGTTCCTCCTGCAAGATCGACTGCAAGACGAGGTCGAGCGTGAGCACGAGGCTCTCGCCGTGCTTCGGCTCGACGACCGTACCGCCGACGAGCGCCTTGATGTACCCGCGCCGGTCGCGCTGCACGGCCTGCCGCCCCGGCTCGCCGCGCAGCACGTCGTCGTAGCGCAACTCGAGCCCCGCCGTCCCGCGCAGGTCGGTGTCGACGTGGCCGAGAACGTGCGCGCCGGTCCGGTCGTAGGTGTAGCGCCGCTCGAAGCCCGGCGTGAGGATCAAGCCGGGGACGCCCCAGGTGTCGAGTTCTTCCTTCTGCACCTCGCCGAGCCGCCGGTGCAGCAGGACGTACTGCCGGCTCGCCCGCTCGCTGACTTGGCGCCGGACCTGTGCCGCGCTCCGCCCCGTCAGCCGGCCGAACCGTTCGTAGAAAGCCTCTTCGACATCGGCGAAACCTGGGGCCGTCGGGTCGAGGGCGACTTCGTAGCGGGCCGCGCTCGCGGCAAGGGTCCGCCCGGCCCGGTCGAGGATCGCCCCGCGCACCGCCGGGATCGTGACGAAGCTCTCGGCCTGGCGCTCACCCTGCTCCACGAGCGCCGGCCGCTCGCTGACGTAGATCCACACCAGCTGCACCGCGACGAGCACGGGCAGCAGCGCCAGGAGCGTCAGCACGACGTACAGGCGGGTGAGGATATCGGAGCGAGGGCTACTCAAGGTTGCGGAGTGGTAGGGGCTTGATTAATCAAGCCCCTACATTGGCATCATCGGGACGGTGTCTCTAGTTGGATGGTGGGGCCGTACGCCGAGCCGGTCTCCAGGCCGAGCGCGCCGGCGCGCTGGAGGATGACCGACGGCGCGGTCATGCGGTCAAAGGCCCCTCGGAGGCGGTTGTGTTTGAGGACGAGGCGGTGGTTCTCGCGCTGGAGTTGCTGGACTTCGGCCGCAAGCTCCTGCGTGGAGTAGATGTGGCCGACGTAGAGCGTGAGCAGCACGCACGCCGCGGCGACGTAGCCCGCGAACCGGAGCGTCGGGACGCCCTCGGCGAGGCCGCGCTTCGGAGCCTTCGCCCGGCGCGCTGAAGCGCCCCGCTTCGAGGCGAGGTCGCTCCACGACGGCAGCCGGCTCGGCGAGGTCAGTGCCTTCCGCCCGCTGCGCTGCACCGACCGCGCCCGCGAGGCCGACGAGCGTTTGGTCGCCGACGCCTTCGTGCGCCGGGACGGGGCCTTGCGAGTCGAGGTGGTCTTGGAGGTCGGCATCGTGGGGTGGGCGACCAGCCGGTCTACGGGGTCTGTGGATAGGAGAAGGCGGAGCCGAGGCCCGACTCTTCGGGGTCACGCTTCTCGGCGACGCGGAGGCGGGCGCTGCGGGCGCGCGGGTTCGCCTCGATCTCGGAATCGCTCGCCGTGACCGGCTTGCGGGTGAGGAGAGCCCACGGCGTGAGGAGGGTGCCGTAGAAGTCGCGCATCGGCTCGCCGGCGAAGTTGCCGTAGCGCAGGAACTGCTTGGCCCGCCGGTCCTCCAGCGAGTGGTAGGCGATCACGGCGATCCGCCCGCCGGGCCGGAGCACGCGCAGCCCGGCGATGAGCGCCCGCTCCAGCACGGCCAGTTCGTCGTTGACTGCGATGCGGAGCGCCTGGAAGACGCGAGCCAGGGTCTTGACTTCTTCGCGGTGGTACGTCGCTGCGCGGACGACCTCGGCCAACTCGCCGGTCGTCTCGATGGGCCGAGCTTTGACGAGGGCGCGGACGATCTTCGGCGCGCGCGGCTCCTCGCCGTAAGCGCGCAGGATGTGGACGAGCTCTTCCGGCTCGGCGCGGTTGACGAGGTCAGCAGCCGTCAGTGGGGCGCCGGTGTCCATCCGCATGTCGAGCGGGCCGCTCGCGACGTAGGCGAACCCGCGCCTCACCTCATCGATCTGGTGCGACGACACGCCGAGGTCGAGCAGCAGACCACCGATCTGTTCAATACCTGCCTCGGCGAGCAGCCGTTCGAGGTCGCCGAAGTTGCCGCGGAGCGTGCGGAAGCGCCCGGCCTCGGCCTCGCCGGACAGCCGGGCTTTGGCCGTCGCCAGTGCCTCCGGGTCCTGGTCGATCCCGACGACGCGGCCCTCGGGCGCGAGCGCGTCGAGGAGGGCCGCCGCGTGACCCCCGCCGCCGAGCGTACCGTCGACGTAGACGCCCGCCGGGTCGGTGATGAGTTCACCGACGACCTCTCTGTACAGGACCGGGGCGTGGTAGTCCGTCGCGTAGGGCGCGGGCGGCTCGGACTGAGGCCGGTCGGTGCGTCGGTTCATAGCGCTCGGGGGAAACGTCGTCGTCATGCGGCACCTCCGCTGCGGATCTGACCCATCACCTTCTCGGCTACCTCTTCCTTCGGCGCAGGCCGGTCGTCGAGGTAGTCTTCGTACTGCGCCGGGTCCCAGACTTCGATGTGGTCCAGGGCACCGATGACGAGGGCGGTGTCGCCGAGGTCGGCTTCCCGCATCAGGTCCTTCGGGAGTACGATGCGCCCCTGCTTGTCGAGTGAGACTTCCTCGGCCCAGCGGAGGGTGTCGCGGATGAAGAGGCGGGTCTCGCTGTTGAATTGGTTTAGATTGCCGAATTCTTCCTCCATCTGCTCCCAGCGGTCGTTGGGGTAGAGGTTGATGCACTGCTCGTAGCCGAGCGTGGCGGTGAAGGTCTCGTTCGCTTCGGGCGTCAGGACGCGGCGCATCTTAGCCGGGATCGCCACGCGACCCTTCTCGTCTACTGAGTTTGTAGCCTGTCCTTTGAAGCGTGCCACGGCGAGGCCCGGAGAATGGATGGTCGGGGTGGCGTGGTCTGAATCCCCACTTTCCCCCACCGGCCTCCAAAGTAGCACGCATGTGCTTAAAGTCAAGCAAAAACGCCCAAAACAGCCTTTTTTTGTGGATAAAAAGACGGGCTTCGACCTTTTACACATATAATTTCAGTAGCCGCTGAGATGATTCTGCCCAGGAAGTGAAATTACTTTCACCACTCTTCGCACCCTTAACGTTTTGGTGCTAATTTGTTCACCATCCACAATCGCTTGGGTACACATATCCTTCCTGCTTCGGCCTCATCCCACTCACTATGCCTCCCGCCCACCTCACTAAGCGCCAGGACCAGGTCTACGAACACATCCGGGCCTACGTCCGCGAACAGGGCAAGCCGCCGACCTTGAAAGAGATCGGTGCAGCCCTCTCGATCCGCTCCACCAACGGCGTCTCCAAGCACCTCGCTGCCCTCGAACAGAAGGGCTACATCCGCCGCACGCCGAACGAAGCGCGCGGCATCTCGCTCGTCGATGCCGGCACCGATCCCTACGCGTTCGACGCCGACGTGCCGAGCCTGCTGCTCGTCAGCCGGACCGACAGCGCCCAGCCCAGCCGCCTGCGCCGCCGACCCAAAGGAGCGCTGTTCGCAGACCCGCTATTCCTGAACGATGCCGACGAAGACGACTGCCTCATCGGCCGCGCCGGGGACGACGGCATGGGCAAGGCGGGCATCCTGAAGGGCGACTACCTCGTGATCCAGGAAACGAAGTGGCGACGGCTCGGCGATGGGATCGTCGTCGCGGCGCTCGTCGGCGAGTCGCTCCTGGCGCGGGAGTTCCACCTCGTCGACAACAAGTTCCACCTCAGGTCGGCCGACCGCACGTACCCCAACGAGGTCTTCAGCGTCAAGGACCCTGGCTGCCACGTCATCGGCCCCGTGCGCAGCGTGATGCGCCGGCTGTAAGCAACCTGGCGGTTCAGCGCAATGTCCCGAGGTGCTGCGTTCCCGATGGAAACCCGCTTCGGGCTTCGGCCGGCAGGCGTTCGGCGAAGCCCTCGGGGTAGAGCGTCAGCCCGCCGAGCGCGTCAAACGAAACGAAGCCGCTGCTGCGGATGAGCTGATCGTTACCGAGTTCGGGGTCGGAGCCTGTGGCGAGGGTGCCACCCTCGGCGGTGCACTGGAAGTAGAACGAGACGGCGTGCAGCGGGGGCCGGACGAAGTCGAGCGTGTAGCGCAGCGGGCCGACGCGCACGCGGAGCCCGGTCTCCTCCTCTACTTCGCGCCGCAGGGCTTCCGGGAGCGACTCGCCGAACTCCACGCCGCCGCCGGGCGGGGTCCAGAACGAACCCTCCCCGCGAAGCGCCTTGTGCTCGACGAGCAGAACCGCGCCGGGCACCTCAGCCTCGTCGAACACCAGCGCCCCGACGCGGACCCGGAGGTGACCGCCGTAGGTTTCCAGGGCAGTCGCGTCACCGGCCATCGGTTCCGGAGCAGGTGGCCCGGCAGTCTCCCGAGTCCGCCGAGCGGGGAGGCATTCATCGGCTCCCCGCCGAGAGGCCGCACCTCTGCTGCTCGGCTAGGGCTTTTCGAGCGCTACGAAGTCAGCGCGCTCGCCGATGCCGGCGGAGACGGTGTTGACGACGTTGACGTTGAACGTCTCCACGCGCTCGCGCGTCCGGTCGTAGATCGTGCCGGTGAACTCGACCTCCTCCTCGCCCTCGGCCACTTCGATGGCCTCCTCGTTCTCGGCGAAGAACACGCCTTTGTACTCCTTCCCTCGAAATGTCTTGACGGGGTAGGCG
Source organism: Bacteroidota bacterium (assembly GCA_038746285.1). Lineage (NCBI taxonomy): Bacteria > Pseudomonadati > Bacteroidota > Bacteroidota bacterium. The sequence continues at coordinate 103,283 of JBCDKT010000001.1, read as the reverse complement.
TAGCCCTGCCCCTCGACTCCGTTCAGTTCGGCTTCCTTCAGCGTGTAGATTCCCACAACGACCTCTGTTGTTGATCGGACAAATGCGATGCTCGCAGCCCGGCACGGTGTGGCTTGGAACGTGCGGGATCTGCAGGACCAGTATACGCGCTAGAGGCTTTTCTGTTCATCGCCCTCAGCTTTTCCCCTATGACTGACTTCACGCCCCTCGCGCTGCCCCCTGCCGGGCGCGTCGGGTTCGCCCTGGTCGGCCTCGGCGCGTACGCGCTGGAGCAGATCCTCCCGAACCTGCCGGCGACGCGGCGATGCCGGCTCGCGGCGGTCGTCTCGGGAGACCCGGACAAGGCGCGCGCCGTCGCCCGGGCGCACGGCCTCGCGGAGCGGCACGTCTACAGCTACGAGACCTTCGACCGGATCGCGGAGGACGAGACCGTCGAGGTGGTCTACCTCATCCTGCCGAACACGATGCACCGCGCCTGGACCGAGCGGTCCTTCGCAGCGGGCAAGCACGTCCTCTGCGAGAAGCCGATGGCGGCGACCGTCGCGGACTGCGAGGCGATGATCGCGGCGGGCCAGGCGGCGGGCCGCAAGCTGATGATCGGCTACCGGGCGCAGCTCGACCCGTACAACCTGCGCGCCATCGACCTCGTGCGCGGCGAGGGCGCGCAGATCGGCACGCCCCGGATCGCGGTCGGCAACCACGGGCGCATCCTCGACCTCGCGGACCGGCGCGACGGGTGGCGGGCCAAGCGCGACCTTGCCGGGGGCGGCTCGCTGTTCGACATCGGCATCTACGCGCTCAACGGGGTGCGCTACCTCCTCGGCGAGGAGCCGACCGAGGTGACGGCCCGGTTCGCGCCGGGCAGCGGCCGCCCCGAGGTGGAGGTCGAGGAAGGCGTCGCGTGGTCGATGCAGTTTCCGTCGGGCGCGGTGGCGAGCTGCACGTCGAGCTACCTCACTGAGGGTGCCAACCGGCTCCAGGTCTTCGGCGACGCCGGCACCGTCACGCTCGACCCGGCGACGAAGTACTACGAGCGCCGCCTCATCCTCACGCGGGGCCGCACCCACGAGCGCATCGTCATCCCGAACGTCAACCAGTTCGCCGCGATGCTCGACGAGATGGCCGAGGCCGTGCAAGACGACCGCAAACCGAAGACGCCAGGCCTCGAAGGTATGCGCGACGTGCGGATTATGACGGCAATCTACAAGTCGGCAGAGTCAGGCCAGCGTGTTTCACTGGGAAGATGACGGGTAAGGGCGCTTGCCGGAACGCCGGATGCTGAGTTGACGCATCACGAAGAGTCCGTGAACACGGGACTCGCTGGTCCCTGTTGCGTATTCTGCCCTCAATCGAGCAGCAAGCACTCCGCGAGCGAATGCTCCCGTGAGTGGCAGCACCCGTGTTGTAGGGACCGGGACGACTATCGACCCGGTCCTTCTTTTTTGCTCAACGCCCACCGTGTGGGGCGATGGACGCACGGACCGAGCAGGCACGGGCGGGCTCCCCGCGCTGTGCCGCCCACAACCAGAAGGTATAGCAGTATGCGCACGACAGGAACAGTGAAGTGGTTCAACGACGCCAAGGGCTTCGGCTTTGTCACGCCCGAGGACGGCTCCAAGGACTGCTTCGTCCACCACTCCGCCATCAACGGCGATGGCTTCAAGACCCTCGAAGAGGGAGAAAAGGTCGAGTTCGACATCACGCAGGGCCAGAAGGGCCCCGCCGCGGAGAACGTCACCCGCCTCGGCTTCAACTAAGCCGCGCCGTGTGCTCCCTGAGGGCTACCCCTCCAGAGAGCGACTGACCGCACGAGGGCTGCTCCGGCGACGGGGCAGTCCTCTTCTGTTTTCACACGATCCGGTTCGGGTCGATGGGCTTCGGCTCGGGACCGCGGTAGCCGAAGAGCTTCTGGACGGTCCGCACGACGCCGGGGTACTGCTTGCGGGCGTACCACTGATCGGCGGCGCGGCGGGCGCCGAGGGCGTAAGTCGGGTAGGGGAAGATCGTGTCGGCTATGGCGCGGAGGGTGACGCCGTTTTTCATCGCCACGCCGTAGAGCGAGATCAGCTCGCCCGCCCGGTCGCCGAGGACGCTCGCGCCGAGGATCGTGCCGCGCCACTTGGTGGCGAAGACCTTGATCTGCCCGGTCGTTGAGCTTTCGGTGATGGCGCGGTCCACCTTCGTGTAGGGGAAGCGGAAGACCTCGTACTTCGCCCCGCGCTCCTTCAACTCCTCCTCCGTCGCGCCGACATGCGCGATCTCGGGGTCGGCGAACGTAGCCCACGGGACGTGCTTCCGGTCGAGGGTGGACGGGACGCGGAGGATGGCGTTCGTGGTCGCAATCTTCGCCATGTGCTCGCTCATGTGGGTGAGCTGGTACTCGCCCGTGCAGTCGCCGGCGGCGAAGATGTGGCTCTGCGAGGTCAGGCAGCGGTCGTTGACTTTGATGCCGCGCTTCGTCGTAGTGACGCCGGCGGCGTCGAGGCCGAGGTCTTCGATGTTGGGCCGCCGCCCGGTGGCGACGAGGACGGCGTCGGCCCGGAGCGCCCGAGCCTCGCCGCCCACGGAGGCGTAGACCACCTTCTGGCCGTCCTCCTCGGCGAGGCGCTCGACGCGGGCGCCGAGGACGAAGCGGACGCCCTCGGCCTCGAGCGAGGCGCGGAGCATCTCGGCGTGCTCGGCGTCGTCGCGCCCGAGGATGCGCTGGCCCTGGTCGACGACCGTCACCTCGGTCCCGAGTCGGGTGAAGCTCTGCGCCATCTCGGTCCCGATCGGCCCGCCGCCGATGACGACGAGCGAGGCGGGCTGCTCGGTCATCTCGAAGAGCGAGTCGTTGGTGAGCACGTCCACGGCGTCGATCCCGTCGATGGGCGGGACGAAGGCGCGTCCGCCGGTGGCGATGACGAACTTCCGCGCCGAGACCTCCTCGCTCCCGTCCTCGCCCTCGATCACGATCCGGTGCGGATCCGTAAAGCGGGCGTCGCCGAAGCGGAGGTCCACGCCGAGGTCCTCGTAGATCTCGGGCCGGTCGGCGTCGTGGTAGACCTCCTCGCGGACGGCGTGGATGTGGGCGACGACTTTGTCGAACGGGATCTCCGGTGCCGTGTCGGTGAGGCCGACGTGCCCGGCGTCGCGCATCGCGTGGGCGACGTGGGCGGCCTTGATGATGGTCTTGCTCGGGACGCAGCCGGTCCAGGTGCAGTCGCCGCCGAGGCGGTGGCGCTCGACCATCATGGTCTTGGCCCCGAAGGAGGCCGCGAGGCCGGAGGCGGTCAGGCCGGCGGCCCCGCCGCCGATCACGATGAGGTCGTACGCGTAGCTGGACATGAGGGGTGAAGGATCGGGCGCAAGGCGTGAACCCGGTGTCGGCGCGTACCTTCGCGCGTCACGTTTCACGCATCACGGACATGGAAAAGGACGGGGTCTCGCAGGCAGGGTACGCGCTTCGGTTCGCCTGCGTCCCGGCGGAGGCATTGTACACGATACGCACGCGGGGCGTGTCGCGGAAGGATAACACCGCCCGCTTTTTCGACGCCTTCGACGCCGCCCGCGCGGCGTGCACCGACGCCGAGCGCCTCCTCGTCCTCGAAGGCTCGGCCGACCCCGCACCGCCCGAGGCGATTCCGAACCTCGACCCCTACCGCCCACCCGTGCCCGTGACGGCCGCCGGCGGCCTCGTCGTCCGGCACGACGCGGGCGTTCCGGGCGAGCCGCTCCTGCTGCTCATCTTCCGGCGCGGCGCGTGGGACCTCCCCAAAGGCAAGCTCGACCCCGGCGAGACCGTCGAGGCCTGCGCGCTCCGCGAGGTCCGCGAGGAGGTCGGCGTCGAGCGGCTGCGGATCGTCCGGCCGGCGGGGACGACAGTGCACGGCTACCCGCACAAGAACCGCTACGCGGTCAAGACGACGCACTGGTACGTGATGGAGACGCCGGAGCGCACCTTCACACCCGAGGCCTGCGAGGGCATCGAGGCCGTCGAATGGGTGCCGTGGAGCGAGGCGGTGGGGCGGCTCGGGTATGCCTCGCTCCGGGCGTTCGTCAGCGGGTTAGGAGCGGCGGAAAGGACGAGCGGACGCGGGGAAGGCTGACTCGGCGGTGCACCCGGACGTCTTTCGCTCTTCTCGTTCTCCGCTCTTCCGCTCCTAATCGACGCGCAGCGCGTCGGCCTTGCGGCGGAGGCGCTCTTCGCGGGAGAGGCTGTAGTCGCCTCCGAACACGACGCCCTCCCAGTGGCCGTACTGCGGGTTCGGGAACATGAACCAGCGCTCGCCCCACCAGTCGGCGTACGGCGCGGCAACGGCGTTGCGGGCGTCGACGGAGTCGGCCGCGTCCGGGAGGAAGTCGCCGAGGTTGTCGCCGAAGTAGGCGACGACGCGGAACTGCTCGGTGACGACGGCACGCCGGGCGGTCTTGTCGCTCTTCTCGTCGGCCTCGCCTCGCGTCAGGACGCCGTCGAACTTGGCCGCGATGGGGAAGCCGAGCGCGGCGAGGTTGGCGCGCGTGGCGTCCTCCTCGTCGGTGCGGCGGTTGGTGAGGTAGACCACGGTCACGCCGAGGTCCTGGGCGGCGAGGGTGAAGGCGAGCGCGCCCGGCACCGGGGTAGCGGCCTCCTCCATCACCCACGCCTTCCAGCTTTCGCGGTCGTACTGCCCGTTCGTCCGCACGAGCCGCGCCTGGTAGGCCGAGTTGTCGAGCACCGTCTCGTCCACGTCGAGCACGACCGCCGGCGGGAGCGCCTCGTAGCCGCCCGCCGCGAGTTGCTCCGTGTCGGCGGTCCAGCTCGGATCGGCGAGGGCGCGGGCGAGGGCGCGCTCGGCGGTGGCGTAGGTCTGGCGCGTGAGGGCGCGGTACTCGGCTGCCGTCTGGGTCCAGAGCACGGCGTGGAGGTTCTCGTTCGCCCCGACTTCGACCGGAGCGGAGACGTTGGAAACCGTGACGCGGGCGGGCGTGCAGGCAGAAAAGGAGAGGGCAGCGAGCAGGAGACGTGAGCGGGCAGGCATCGGCGCTATGCTTGGTGGGCGGTGCCGCCAAACTAGGCCGACCGGCGGTGCCGCGCAAGAAGAGACGGTGCGTATCGTGATCCTCGGATCTGTGCAGCGGTCGCCCGGTATCCGCCCCGCGCTCGCTCCTTCCCGCTTATGCGGATCGCTTACTCCACAGACCAGTTCTTGCCGCGCACGGCGACCGACGCGGACCAGCTAATGGCGACCGTCTCCAGCCTCGGGAGCGCCGGAGCGCGGGTCGACCTGCTGATGCCTGACTATGCCCAGCAGCCAGCCCCGACGGCGGCCGACCTCGCCGCGTTCTACGAGGTCGGCCCGACCTTCGCCGTCACGGCGCTGCGTGAGGGGCTCCCGACGTTTCGCGGCCTGGAAAAGCTGATCCACTCGCTGGTCGTGGCTCACCACGATGCCGCGGCAGCCGCCGAGGTGCTCTACACGCGTAACCTGCCGACCGTCCTCGCCGCGCTCTGGTTTGGGCGGACGCCGGTCGTCTACGAGACCTACCGCCCATGGCCGGACCAGCACCCGCGCCGCACGCCGCTCTTCCGCTGGATTTTTGGGCACCCGCGCTTTCTCGGAGCCGTGCTACACTCGCGCCTCGCCGCCGACAGCTACCGGCGCATCGGGGCGCGCGACGAGCAGTTGCTGGTGGCGCACAACGGGTATGAGCCGGCGCGCCTGGAGCCGGTGCTCTCGCAGCAGGACGCTCGCGCCCGCCTCGGCCTGCCGGTGGGCGAGCCTGTGGTGACCTACGCCGGGCACGTCTCGCCGGAGAAGGGGCTGGGCCTGGTGCTCGACCTCGCCGTGCATCTCCCGGAGGCCCAGTTCGTACTCGTCGGGTCGAAGGGTGACGGGCCGGTCGAGAGACGGGCCGCCGGGATGGCGAACGTGACGGTCGTGCCGTGGCAGCCCTTCTCGGCGACCGTGCCGTACCTCTACGCCGCCGACGTACTGCTCGTCCCGCCGACGCGCGGCCCGCTCGAGTCCGTCGGCAACACGGTGCTGCCGATGAAGACGTTTCTGTACCGGGCCGCCGGGCGGGCTATCTTCGGACCGGCGACGCCCGACCTCACCGAGGTCCTCGTCGACGGCGTCTCGGCCCGCCTCGTGCCCCCGGACGACATCGGGGCCGCCGCCGATGCGCTCTCGGCCCTCCTGGCGGACGAGGCTCTCCGCGCGCGCCTCACCGAAGCGGCGCGCGGCGGGGCGCAGACGTGGGATGATCGGGCGGTGCGCATCCTCAAATACCTCGAGCGCCGCTTGGCCGCGCAAGCGAGCTAGACGGCCTCGGGCGGGCCGGGCCGACCGGTCAGCGCCCAGAGCACAAGCCCGTAGACGACCGCACCGGCAAGGGCTGCTCCGATCCGGTACCCGAGCGGCATCGACGGCAGTGGGACCGCCAGCGCGATACCGACTACCACCCCCAGACCGACTAGGCCCGCTACGTGCGGGCGGTAGATCACACCCAGCTGCATCGACACACCGACGATCCAGTGGGCTTCGAAGAGTTGGAGCACGGTCGTGACGAGCGAGCCGAGCGCTGAGGCCGCCGCGGCACCGACCAACCCGAAACGCGGGATCAGCACGAAGTTCAGCGCGACGTTGATGATCCCCGAGGAGACGCTGTTGAACAGGTTGAGCCGGGAGTGCCCTGTCATCACGACGACGTTGCCGGCCAGCCCGAAGCCGGTGCTCAAATAAGGGATCAGCAGCAGCCAGAGCATGAAGGCCGCCGCGTCCTCATAGTCCGGGTAAAAGACCCGAAGCAGGTCGGTGTGGAGCACCGCCACCGCGAGCAGGAGCGGGATGCCGAGGGTCGCCGTCCACCGGGCCGTCGTGGAATAGACGCGGCTCAGCGCCTCGCGCTCGCCCTGTCCGTACAGCCGGGCGATCTGCGGGGCGAGGGCACTAGAGAAGGCGAGCCTGACCTGCCGAATCTCGCGCACGACAGCGGCCCCGGCCCCGTACGTCCCGACTGCCGCCGCGCTCGCGCCGAGCGCCCCAAGCATCAGCACGTCAACCCCTGTCAGAAAGCGGTTGAGTGTCATGTTGAGGTTTTGAGGTATGGCGAAGCTCAGCAGCTTGCGATCGAGCCGGAAGCGCCGGAAGGCGTGGCCCAGCGGCCGCCACGCGAACTCCCGCCCGTAGATCGCCAGCGCCACGAAGCTGCTGGTCGCCTGCGCCAGCATCCAGGCGATCACCAACCCTTGCACCGTCGGCATGGCGAGGTGGAGCGCGTAGGCCATCACGAGCAAGATGAGCGACTTCAGCGCGCCCCCGAAGAAGGCCTCGTACTTCATGATCCGCAGTCCCTGCGTCGCCGCGAGCACGATGCGCTCGAACGCCATCAGGGGGAGGGCGAGCGCCATGACCTGCACCGCCGGCGCGAGCACATCGCCGAAATCATACAGGGCTCGGACGATGGGCACGGCGACCACTTGAGTCGCTGCGGCGAGCAGCATAGCCCCCCCAATGCTAAGGCCGAGCGTGTTAGCGAGTGCATCGTAGAGCCGGGCCCGGTCGCTCTCCGCGTAGCGGGCGACATACCGGACCGCCGCGTCGCGGAACCCGGAGGTCAGCAGGGCCAGGGCGATCTCGACAAGCGCCGCTGCCGAGACGAACACGCCGAACACCTCGGCTCCGTAAAGTCGTGTGACGACGAGCAGGAACAGCGGCCCCGTCACCTTCGCGGCGAGACCGAGCGCGTTGACTACGGCCCCGCGCTGGACTTCGTCTTGGACCTGCCCCCGGCCGTCGTTGCCGGGGGGCGGATCGGGGTCCGGCGTACTCATGCCGCCAGCACCTCGTCGATCCGGTGCACGACGCGGCTCCAGTCGCGCGCGTTGGGCTGGCAGAGGAGGGCGTTGTGCTCGTGCTTCACAGCCCGACCAATACCCCCCGTCCTCGTCCCTATGACCGCCTTGCCCACGGCGTTGGCCTCCAGAAATGCCAGCCCGAACCCCTCCACGCTGCCCGCCTCAGCGAGGTGCTGGCTGGCCATGCTGACGGCATCGCAGGCGTGGCAATAGGCAGGCAACTCCGTGTCTGGCACGTATCCCGCGACCACGAACCGGACACGGTCGGCGACGCCGGTGTCACGGGCGAGGCGTTCGAGGCAGGCGCGCTCCGAGCCCTCACCCATGATGAGGTAGGCCACATCCGGGAGACGGCGCAGCGCTTCAATCACGAGAGCGTGCCCTTTCCGGGGGACGAGGCGGGCTACGGTGAGCAGCACGGACGCCGCCTCGCCGACATCGGCGACATCCCGGACGGGACTGGCGGCGAAGGCGGCAGCGTTTACCCCGTTGGGAATAACTTGGACCCGCGCCGTCTCGACGCCCTGCTGGACGAGCGGCTCGCCCGTCCAGTCGCTCACCGCGATGAAGCGGGCCACGCTGCGCATCCCTCGCGTGCGAGCCCAGCGCGTGACGGGGTCCGCCCTCCGGGTAGTGAAGAGATCATTCCCGTGTGCATGACAGACCACCTTACTTCCGAGAGCCGCGGGGATCAACGCACTGTCGACGTGCTGGAGCAAGGAGATGTAAACGGTGCCGTAGTCAGCGCGCCTGAGCCTCCTGAAGAGCGAGATGCGGCAGGCCCCCGATTTCGTGTCGATGAAGTGGACCTCGTTGGCGAGGGGCTCGGGCGTGTTTCGGGAAGCCGCCCGTTCGGTTGCCTTCGTCATCACATCTACCGTGTGGCTTGTGAAGGCGAGGAAGGACCTCATCAGATGCTGGGGACGCCCCCCGTCGAGAAGAGAGAAGGGGAGGCGAGAAGAATCTTACTCATGCGGCCAGGGCGCTCGCGGAGACGACCGCTCGACAAGGTACCGCCCCCCATGGCACTCCTTCTCAGCGTCCGATCTCCCATCCCATGAAAATTCTCATCTGGGCCACAACGTTCGGGGCCGACCTCTGGAGCCTCGCCCGGTACCTCGACCGGCGCGGCAACTGCGCGGTCCGCGTCGTCCTCGACGACCCGGCGACGTTCCGGCGCGAGGGCGTGGCGCAGCTTTTTCCGCTGGAGCGTACGCGCCTCGTCAAGCGCCGCCCGTGGCACCGGCTCCTCGGGGTGCCGGGGTTCCGGCCGGACCTTACGGTGATGGACAACCGCGTGCCGCTACGCGCGCCGTCGGCGGCGGGGCTGATGCTGTGGCACGGCTTCGGGTGGCGCGGCCCGAACGCCGCCGAGACCGACTTCGCGTGGCTGCACCGCTCCGTCCGCCAGGCCTTCGGCGATGCCCGCGTACCGAACCCGCGCTTCCGCTGGCAGTGCTTCGGGCCGTGGGATCTGGGGCACCGCACCGAGGTCAGCGGCCTCGCGCCCGAGAACTGCCGCCTGATTGGGGCCGTCAGTCACGACGACCTCCGCGTCCCGCTCGACCGGGCGCTCGCGCAGCCGGTTTACCCGTTCGATGTGGTTCATCGTAAGACTGTGCTGATCGCCCCGACGTGGCACTACGGCGAGGTCTTCGCTCACTGGGGCCGCGACGCCGACCTCTTCGACCGGCTCCTCGCCCACCTCGACCGCCGCGAGGCGAACGTCATCCTCCGCCTCCACGATTCGTTCCGGTTCCCGGCACCCTACCGCCGGTTTCTCGACGACCTCGCTCGGCGCTATCCGAACGTCCTCCTCAAGTTCAAGGACCGCCATCCGGACAATTTCCTCGACCTCCAGGTGACCGACGTGCTGGTGACCAACTTCTCCTCGATCGCCAATCTGTTCTACGCGACGCTCCGTCCGACCGTCCACGTCTACCCGGTGGCGAGCGCCGACGAGGCGTTCATGGAGCGGCAGTACACCGTCTTCGGCGTCCGGGAGAAGGAGGTCGAGTCGGCGCGGTTCGTCTGGAAGCTGCCGCCCGAGGACCACGGCGGCCTGCTCGCCTACGACTTCGACGAGATGATGGCACAGATCGACCGAGGCCTCGACGAGCCGGCCTGCTGCCGCGACGCCGCGCAGAACTTCCTCGACCGACACATGCTCGGAGCCGACGGGCACGCCGCCGAGCGGGCGTGGGCTGCGATGCAGGAGGTGGTGGCTTCGGCGCGGGCAGCCGGGCGATGACGTGAGAATGGGCTGAATTGCTCTGGGGCGACCAACCGGCCGGAGCCCGCCCGGTATATTTCTACACGTTCTCCACGCCACCCGACCGGCTTCCACCGTGACTACCTCCCTCCCCGCCCACGACGGCAAGCTCCTCGTCCTGCTCCCCGGCATGGGGGCTGTCGCCACCACGTTCATCGCAGGCGTCGAGGCCGTGCGGCGCGGCGCGGCGCAGCCCTTCGGCTCGCTCTCGCAGATGCAGACGATCCGCCTCGGGAAGCGCTCCGAGAACCGGAACCCGCTCATCCGCGACCTCCTCCCGCTCGCCCCGCTGGAGGACCTCGCCTTCGCCGGGTGGGACCCGATCCCGGACGACGCCTACGACGCCGCCGTCCGCGCCGGCGTGCTCGAGGACCGCGACCTCGAACCGATGGCGGACTTCCTCCACGGCATCGAGCCCATGACGGCGGCCTTCGACCGGGCCTACGTCAAGAAGCTCGACGGGACGCACGTCAAGACCGGCGAGACGAAGTGGGACCTCGCCGAGCAGCTTCGCAACGACATCCGGGGGCAGCTCGAGGCGACGGGCGCGACGCGCGCCGTGATGGTCTGGTGCGGCTCGACCGAGGTGTACCTCGCTCCGTCGCCCTGCCACATGACCGTCGAGGCGTTCGAGCAGGGGATGAAGGACAACGACCCGGCGATTGCGCCGAGCCAGCTCTACGCCTACGCCGCGATCATGGAGAGCGTCCCCTACGCCAACGGCGCGCCCAACCTCTCGGCTGACTTCCCAGCGCTCGAAGCACTCGCCGAGGAGCGCGGCGTCCCACTCGCGGGGAAGGACTTCAAGACCGGGCAGACGATGATGAAGACCATCCTCGCCCCCGGCTTCAAGGCCCGGATGCTCGGGCTCAAGGGCTGGTTCTCGACCAACATCCTCGGCAACCGCGACGGCGAGGTGCTGGACGACGCCGACAGCTTCCGCGCCAAAGAGGTCACGAAGGCCGGCGTGCTCGACACCATCTTCCAGCCCGAGACCTACCCCCACCTCTACGGCGACCTCTACCACAAAATCCGCATCAACTACTACCCGCCGCACGGCGACGCGAAGGAGGGCTGGGACAACATCGACCTCTTCGGCTGGCTCGGCTACCGGATGCAGGTCAAGGTCAACTTCCTCTGCCGCGACTCGATCCTCGCCGCGCCGATCGTGCTCGACCTCGCGCTCTTCCTCGACCTCGCCGCGCGCGCCGGGCGCTCGGGGATCCAGGAGTGGCTCTCGTTCTATTTCAAGAGCCCGCACACGCCCTCGGGCCACGTCCAGGAGCATGACCTGTTCATCCAGCACTTCCGGCTCAAGAACACGCTCCGCGTGATGGCGGGCGAAGAGCCGATCACCCATCTTTCCGAGCACTTCGAGACGCACGCCGAAGCCGAGGAAGTCGAGTGAGCGGCGGCACCGGGACCGATCTCACCAAGACGGGCATCGTCCTCGCCGCCGGGTTCGGGTCCCGGCTCGAAGGTGTGAGCGACGAAACGGCGCTGAAGCCGCTAACGCCGGTGGCTGGGGTACCCCTCATCCAGCGGACGCTTCGCAGCCTGGAGGTCGCCGGGTGCGAGCGGATCGTGGTTGTCGTCGGGCACGGCGCGGACGAGGTCGAGGCTGCTGCCCGGTCGGTGCACACGGGCGAGGCCGAACTGCACTTCGTGGTGAACGAGCGCTACGACCTCGCCAACGGCATCTCCGTCCTCGCCGCCCACCCGCACGTCGAGGCCCCCTTCCTCCTCACGATGGCCGACCACGTCTTCAGCGACGACGTGCTGCGCCTCGCCGGAGCGCACACGCCACCTGAGCAAGGGGCGACGCTCCTCGTGGACTACGACATCGACGGCGTCTTCGACCTCGACGACGCGACGAAGGTGCGGGAGGAGCAGGGCCGGATCGCCGACATCGGCAAGCAGCTCGCCGAGTACAACTGCATCGACACGGGCCTCTTCGTCTGCACGCACGCCCTGCTCGACGCCCTGGCAGACGTCTACGACGAGCGCGGCGACGCCTCGCTCTCCGACGGTATCGGCCGCCTCGCTGCGGCAGGCCGGATGACGGTGCTCGACATCGGCGACGGGTTCTGGCAAGACGTGGACACCCCCGCCATGCTCGCCGAGGCTGAGCGACAGCTCTATCCCTGACCGGAAACGAGCGGCTCGTCTTCTTCGGAGGGCAGCGCTTTGCTCTGTTCGGCGTCTGCGACCAAGTCCGGCTGTGAGGAACCGCCGGCTGCAAAGTGTGCAGCCAGGAACCGGTTGGCGAACGCGTAGCCTCCCCCGGCCCGCCGCGTCAGCGCGAGGTCAGCCGTGAAGTCGAGGAAGGCGGCGGCGGCGAACGGTAGGTGCCCGGCTCGGGCGAGCAGCATCCGCAGGGTGAGGTGGTAGACGGCGTTGAGGCCGCCGTAGCGAAGGGCGGCGAGCAGCCCGCAGAGCAGTCCGCCGCCGAGGCTCCACCAGAGAGCGGACGCCGCAGAGAGCAGGGCTGTGGCGGCACTACCGGTCGGGTTGCTGAGTAGGGCGGAGACGATGAGGCCCAGCAGGAGAAACACGACCGCCGCCGCAAGCGCGGTGACGCTTCCGGCGAAGGCGGCGTTGCGGAGCGAGAGTCGGAAGCCCAGATTTAGGCGAGGCTCGGCCGCTAGGCTCCCCTGTCGCAGTCCCCCCAGCGCGCCTCCCACAGCGGCTGCGACCGCGCCCACGCCCACCGCCGCGACCCCGGCAAGAACGACGCCTATCCCCGACGTACCCCACACCCACGACCAGAGCCCCCCTGCGACCGCCCCGACGAGCGCGCCGACGAGCAGGCCCCGTCGGGCTGCCCGACCCGCGCTCTGCCACGACCAGCGGAGCGGCTCCACGAGGCGGATGTCGCGTGCCACGGTACGCCATCCCGCTGAGGGCTCGAACACGACTGCGGTCACGGCTCCCCACAGCACCCCGAAGAGGATTCCGTACTTCGCTCCCGCCGGGCCGCCGGCCGAAAAAAGCAGTCCCCCCAGCAAGGCCATGCCGGTGAGCAGCGCCGCCAGCGTGAGCGGCCACAGCCGGTACCCCGGCGCGCTCTGCCCCTCCGCTCGGCCGTCGGGCGCAGCGGCGAAGCGCCGCACGGCGAAGACGCTCGCAGCGAGGGCACCGGCCACACTCAGCGCCAGTACGATTCCCGCCGTCGCCGCTGCTTCGGCTACCCCGCCGAAGAGCGAACCGCTGAGACCTAGCGCAGCCAGCAAAAGAATGCTCGTGGCGAGGCCCAGCAGGATGCCGCCCGCGCACCGGGAGAGGACGGTGTAGACCAGGCGTGGGCGTCCATAGGGCAGCCAGCTTGGCTGAAGCTCCTCCAGGTAGAACGTGGCACGCCCGTCCAGCCGGTCGGCGAGCCACCCGAGGCGGCGGAGCGTCTGTGCCTGGTCGTAGGGAAGCGCCGGCCCGTCCGGGTCCAGCGGCAGCGCCGACGCCTCCTCCTGACGACCGAAGCGCTCGCTGGCCCGCTCGAAGACCCGCTCGACGAAGGCATCGAGCAGCCGGGCGATCCGGTTCTCCCCCCGGAGCCGCCCGAGGCGCTCGAAGGCGAGGCTCATCGTGCTAAGCATGAGCGGGTTCTGGGCGAGTTCTCGGACGGACGGGTCTTCGTTCCACGCCGCGCGCAGGCCGTCGAGGGGAGGACCGCCTGCCGCGAGGTACCGGCGCACCTGCTCTTCCGTCAGGGGCTGGAGGTAGATGGCCGCCCCGAGCATGAGGTGCGCACCGCCGAGGGCCAACTCCTGGTAGCTGCCGAGGCGGGAGCACACGACGAGGCCGCCGGGCGAGCCGCCGCCGGCACCCGCCGCAAAGTCGTTGATGGCAGCTACGCAGGCGGCGCGGTGCTCAGGGTGCACCTCGTCGAGGCCGTCGAGCAGCAGGCAGAGGCGGCGGTCTCTGAGCCACGTTTTCAGGTCGGTCTCGGTGTAGCTCCGGTAGCTGCGCCGCAGGCCGTCGCTGCTGGCGAGCCAGTCGAGGAACGTCCGCCCGTCGTCGGTCCAGCCTGCGAGGTTGAGGAGCACGGGGACCGGCTCGTGGGGATCGGCCTCGGCGCGCGCGAGGAGGTCGCGGGCGAGCTGGCGAAGCATCACCGACTTACCGGCACCGGGAGCACCGAGCATGAGCAGCGACCGGGCTTCGTTGACGAACACCTCGGCCAGCGGCTCCGCCGGATCGAGCAGGCGGTCCGCCGCGCGCTCGCTGACGAGCACCGGCCGGCGGCGACCTACGGCCTCGCTCAGTTCCTGCTTGCCGGGCTGGAGCGGCGCCCCGCCGTGCAGTTCGTCTTCCAACCACTGACCGACCTCACGGCCCACGTACTGCCGCAGCTCGTCCAGCCAGGGCTGGTCTTCCGGCGCGGGCGGCGCAGGTGGAAGGTGGACCTCGACGCCGCGCACGATGAGGTCGCGCCCGACTTTGACGTCTTTGAACGTAAAGACCGACGCCAGGCCTTCTTCGAGGAGCGCGCCCGGCAGAGCGCCCGTAGCTAGGGGCGCTGCTTTCCCGGCTCCGCTCCGCCGTCGGTCCCGGCGCGCACTCCCCCAATCCGCATGCTGCCCCCGACGCTCACCCCTTCGGCATCAACGCCTCGGCCCGACGAGACCACGTCGTGGATATCGAGGTTCTCCGCCACCTCGATGTCTCGGAGCCGGACCCCTACCATTTCGGCGGCCTCGGGCGCGTGCTCCCGGACCGCGCTCAGCACGGCCTGGGCCTGGCGCAACACCGCCTCGTCCCGGCCGGCCCCTGCGCCTTCCAGTTCCTCGTGCACGACCGCCTTGCGCCCCTCCGAGGCGGGCTTCTTTTCGAGATCGGCGATGGCCTCGTCGGCGTCTCGTTTGTTGTACTTGTCCTTGATCAGCGTCTTCAGACCCTCGTAGGTGTCCGTGATGATCTTGGCGGGCATGTCTTTCAGTCCAGCCGCCGCGCCGGTAGCGAGCGCCGTGACGATGAGCGTAATGGGGTCCATGAGAGGGAGGGGTTGATGGGTTGAATGACGAAGCGCAGGTCGAGGAATCCCACCTCTGAATCGATCCGCGCGCTGAAGGCCGACCCGCTACTTCCGAAGTCGGCGCGGGCGAGCACGTCGGTGGTGTCGTCCGGCGCGGTCGAGGAAGAGTCGGGAGTCAGGACGAGGCACGGCTCGTTGTCGCACAGCGGCGCGTCCACGACAGCCCGCCATGCGGCCACCCGCGTCCCGCGGTTGATCACCTGCACGGCCCCGCGGAAGGCATCGTCGTTGAAGACGAGCGGCGCGGGAACGTTGCACGCCTTGAGCACCGCGTTTACGGCGCGGAGTTCGACCTCTACGCGGAACGCGTCGGCATCGATGACGGTCGTTTCGGCTCCGGCGTAGAGCAGCGCCCCGTTGTTGCTCGTCACCTCCGCCGTGAACGTCACGGTGCCCGCCTCAACCTCGACGGGAAGGCGGATCTCCGCGACCTCGGGGCTCAGGTCCACGCGGCGGGTCTGGCGTCCTCCGTCCGCATCCTCGACCAGGAGCGTGAGCGAATCCGCCACGGAGACGCAGGGCTCCTGGCCGTCGTCGGTCCGGAAGAGCGGCCGGAGATCGAAGACGACATCGGGGCTCGCGCCTTCCAGGTCAGGCGCGACGGCGTGCTCGTCGGCGCAGCCGGTGAGGGCCGCGGCGATCAGGGTCAGAACGAAGAGACGAGAGGCCGTCATAACGCCTCGTGCGTGTCAGCCGGGAAGACGGATGAGGACATCACCGGAGCGTCCATCGCCGCCGCCAGGCCTGAGGAGGAAGTAGAGGCCCGCGCCGAGGACGGCTGCCCCGACCGGGAGGTAGAAACCCGGCTTCCGCCAGAAGGCGACGGGCCAGACCTCGTGCGTGATGTGCCGGATCTCCTGGCGGAACTGCTCCTGCACCACCGCGCCCATCCCGATCCGCTCCGGGGCCGCCCCGGCGCGGAGCCGCCACATCACGTCGCTGCCGCGGGCGTCGATCCCGTAGTCCGGGAACGCAACGTGGCCCTGCTGGAGAAAGCAGAACGCCTCGGTGCTCGCTGAGTCCGCCGCGATGAGCACCGTCGTGCCGAAGATGCGCATGAGGGTGCTGTCGACCCACACGTCGAGCCGGCCGGCGGCGTGTTCGAGGACCATGACCCCGTGCCGGATGCGAAGCTCTAGCCCGCTCAGCGGGTCCACGCCCCCCGGTAGGATTTCGTAGGCTCCGCGCTCCTCTAGCTCGAACACGTTGATGGACGCGCCGGAGGAGCCCGCGAAGAGGCGGGTCCGCGTCGTGCCACGGCTGAGGTTAGCGCGGACGTAGTACGGTTCGAGCAGTTCTACGAGCTCCCCGATGTGGAGCGCGTCCTGCCGCCGGGCGGGCTTGCGGGTGTAGACCGGGGTGGAGGTCAGCCGGACGGCGTCGGTCGAGTCCACCGAGCGCCGGTCACGCCCTATTTCCTCGATGCTCCCCACCGTTTCACGCTGCGCGAGGGCGTCGGCTGCGAAGCCGAACGCGAGCAGCGCGAGGACGAGCGTGGGCCGCAGCCTAGAGCAGATGCGGCAGCGATGGGCACCCCGGTCGGGCATTGGTAGTCCCGGGTGACGGCCAGTGGAGTGGTGGCATGGTACACTAGATTGAAACGCGAAGCAAGGGTCGCGCAGGCCACAACCGGAACGCCCGCACGAGCGCTTGACCCCGACTCTCAGGCGGACGCAGTGCATCGCGGTTACGCGCTAGCCCCGGCTGCCTGGCCGGACGCGCGAGGGCACGGCGGCTTCAGCGGTCGCGCCCTCGTGCGCTCCGGCCTGACTACGGCCTCTGGCCGACTTCCGCACGCTGGGACCGGGCTGCGGTCGGGCGTGCTCGCCGAGCGTGCTACCCTGGCAAGCACGGCCGAGCGCGGACGGATCGGCGAGCCGTCCCTACCTCCTCGCGCAGTGCGCAGCCCGTTGAGGAAACAGGGATCAGGTTCGCGGCAGCCCGGCGATGATCTCGCGCCACGGCTCCAGCTCCGGCGTGCCCGGCTTGCGCTTGCCGAAGAACTGCACGATCAGCTCGCCCTCGGCGTCGAAGATCTCGAGGGCCGTCACCGTCCCGTCGATCGTCGGCTTGCGGACGACCCAGGCGGAGTCGATGTGCTCCTCGTTGAGGTGGAGGTTGAAGCCGGGGTCTAGCACGTTGTACCACGGGCCGTACTCCTTGAGCTTCTTCACCGTCCCGGTGTGGATCTGGATGCAGCCCGCACTCGAGACGAACACCATGATCGGCGTCGCGGCGGCGGCGGCGTGCTCCAGCATCTGGCGGACGCTGGCCGGCTCGGCGCGCTCGGCGAAGGTGTTCTCGGCGAGGCGGAGCGCCTGGAGGCGGCCCACGCCGTGGTTCATCAGGAGCGGGAAGAAGTCGTGCGTGTCCTTGAGTTCGGCCCACGCCTGGAGGAAGGCGGCGCGGTCGAGGTCGGCGTCGGGCGTCTCGGGCTCAGGCTCCGGGACGGGCTCGATGCCGAGGGCGGCCTCCGGCTCGGCGTGGCGGTACTTCGCCACGAGGCGGTCGTAGGCCTCGATGTCGCTCTTGCGCTTGAGGAAGACCTTGTGGACGGCCGTGCCGTGGGCGTCGAAGAACTGGAGGCTGCGGCGGAGGCCGTCCTTCGCGCCGTCCCACGGGGTCTCGACGGCGAACCCGAAGCGCCAGCGCCCGAGGAAGAGGCGGAGGTCGATGTCCTCGTCGAGCACGAGTCCCATCGCGTGCTTCTCCATCAGCTTGACGTTGCGGTAGGTGCCGGTCTTCTCGTGGACGCAGGCGTCGTTGCGCGTCAGCGCCATCACCTCGCCCATCGTCTCGGCCTCCTCCAGGAGCGCACCCCAGCCGCCGTCGAGCCGGGTCGCGCCGTCGCCCTCGCTCGTGGCGACGAGTTCGGCCTCGCTCACGCCGAGTTCGGCGGCAGCGTTGCGGATGCGGACGCTGGGGTTCTCGCGGCGGTACGCGGTCCAGCGCTCTTTCAGTTCGGCGAGGGGCTCGGAGGTCGTAAGCATGGGGACGGTGCGGTGTAGGGAACTATGAGAGGGCGGCGGCCTGGCGGGTCGCGTCCGGCGACGGAGCCGGCGAGGCGGCGTCGTGCTCCGGGATGGGGACGACGAGCGGGCAGTCCACGCGCGGGTGCTCGGCGATGAGGACGGCGATGTCGAAGGCGTCGTAGATCGTCTCCGCCGTGAGGACGCCGGCAGGGGTGCCCTCGGCCATGAGCCGGCCTCGGCGCAGCACGGCGATGCGGTCGGCGTACTGCGCGGCGAGGTTGAGGTCGTGCAGCACGGCGAGGACGCCGAAGCCGGCCTGGGCGCACTGCCGGGCGATGCGGAGCACGGCGTGCTGGTGCGCGAGGTCGAGGCTGGCCGTCGGCTCGTCGAGCAGGAGGTAGCGCCCGCTGTCCGAGTCCGAGTCGGCCTCCCAGATCTGGGCGAGCGTCCGGGCGAGGTGGACGCGCTGCTGCTCGCCGCCGGAGAGTGTCGGGTAGCGCTGCGCGGCGAGGTGCGCCACGCCCGCCGCTTCCATCGCGGCGCGGGCGATGTCGAGGTCGGTCGCCCCGGTCGTCGCGTGCGGCGTCCGCCCGAGCCGGACCACGTCGACCGACGAGAAGCTGAACGTCAGCGCGGACTGCTGCGGGAGCACGGCCCGTCGCCGCGCCAGCCGCTCCGGGTCGACGTCCGCGAGCGGCCGGCCGTCCAGGTGTACCGACCCGCTCGTCGGCGTCAGCTCCCCGCTCAGCAGGCGGAGCAGCGTCGTCTTCCCCGCCCCGTTGGCCCCGACGGCCGCCACCACCTCGCCCGGATGCAGCGCGAGGCCGACGCCCTCGACGAGCGCTTTCTCGCGGATGCGGTAGGTGAGGTCGCGGAGTTCAAGCACGGAAACGACCGGTGGACTCAGACGGAGGCGCGGCGCGTGGCCCGGAAGTGGCGGACCGCCGCCACGATCAGCCACACGCACAGCACCGTCGTCACGAGCTGCGCCGCGAACGCGACCGGGAGGGCAATGTCGCCGCCGAGGAGCGCCGGCACGACGCGCCCGAGGCTGCCGAGCGCCCCGAGGAGTGCCACGACTGCGACGCCGTGCATGGCGTGCTTGCCGAGGTCCGGCTTGGCCCGCGCGAGCGCCCACAGCCCGGCAATCGCCAGGCCCAGGAAGGACGGGATCAGCGCCGTGACGCTGTTCGTGCCGGAGCCGACGTAGGCCGCGACGCCCGTGAGGATGAGGATCGAGGCAACGGTGATGGTGGTGCGGTAGATGTCCATGCGGAGAGAGGTCAGAGAGCGCTGCGGCGCTGGCCGCGCAGGAGAAGGGCGAGGAAGAACGGGGCGCCGCCGAGCGCCGTGAGGATGCCGATCGGAATCTCGGCCGGCGCGATAAGGATACGAGCAAAAAGGTCCGTCGCCACGAGCAGGGTCGCGCCGAGGAGCGCGGAGGCTGGGAGCAGCAGCCGGTGGTCCGGCCCGAAGGCGAGGCGGATCAGGTGAGGCACGACGAGGCCCACGAACCCGATCAGCCCGCTCACGGCGGTGACGGCCCCCACGGCGAGCGCCGAGAGCGCGATCACGGTCCGCTTCACACGCTCGGTGTTGATGCCGAGGTGGCGGGCCTCGGACTCGCCGAGGAGGAGCGCGTTGAGTGCCCGCGCGAGGCGCGGCGTCGCCGCGAGCGCGATCCCCGCCAGCGGCGCGACGACGGCGAGCGTCCCCCACGTCGCCCCGCCGAGGCTGCCGAGCGTCCAGAAGGTGAGGTCGCGGAGCTGCCCGTCGTTGGAGAGCAGCACCAGCGCGCCGGTGCCCGCGCCGCAGAGCGCGTTGAGGGCGATCCCCGCCAGCAGCATCGTCGCCACCGAGGTCCGCCGTCCGCGCGTCGCAATCCGGTAGACGATCACGGTCACCACGAGCCCGCCCCCGAAGGCCGCCACGGCGATGCCGAGCGCGCCGAGGAGCACGCCGCCGAGGAGCGTCCCGCCGAGCACGATCATGGTCGCCGCGCCGAGGGCCGCACCGCTCGAGACGCCGATGAGCGAGGGGTCGGCGAGGGGGTTGCGGAAGAGGCCCTGCATGAGCGCCCCGCTCACCGAGAGCGCGGCCCCGACGAGCGCACCGAGCAGCACGCGCGGCAGGCGGATGCCGGTCAGTACGAGCGCCTGCTGCGCCTCGTAGGCCCAGGGCGTCTCTAGCCCCACGCTCGCCGCGAGGATCGCAATCACCTGTGTCGGCTCAATGGCCACCGCCCCGACGCCGACCGAGAAGAGCATCGCCCCGGCCAGGGCCAGGCCGAGGCTGCCCAGCACGAGGCGCGCGCGGGGGTCGGCCGACGGCACCGCAGCGGCCGGGGGCGTCGTCGCATCGCTGGCTCGGGCACCGTCAAGCAGGACCGAGAGCGAGGCACTCATCGCTGCGCCGTGACGGCGGGCGGTGCCGAGACCTCGGCGAGTGCTCCGGCAAGACGCTTGATGCCCTCGCCGACGCGCGGCCCAAGCCCGAGCAGCAGCGCGTCGTCGATGGCGATCACGCGGCGGTTCTGGCCCGCGGGCGTCTGGGCGAGGCCGGGCTGCCGGAAGAGGCCGTCGGCCCCGCCGAGGCTCTCGAGCCCCCGCGCCGGAATCACGACGACATCGGGGGCCGCCTCGGCCGCCGCTTCGGCCGTGAGTGGCTGGAACCCGTCGAACTCGGTGACGGCGTTCTCCGCACCGGCGAGGCGCATGACGAGGTCGGCCGCCGTGCCACTGCCGGAGACGTTGACCACGCCGGCTCCGCGCGCGTAGACGAAGAGCGCCTTCGGAGCCTGCTCCGGGCGCATCGCGGCGGCCTCAGCGAGGTCGGCCTGCATCTGGGCAACGAGCGAGTCGGCCCCGGCGCGCCGGTCGAGGGCCGCGCCGAGCGTCTCGATGCGGTTCTCGGCCTCCTCAATCGCCTCGGTCTCGGGGACGAGCAGGACCGGCACCCCGGCCGTCCGAAGCTGGTCGACGACCGGCGGCGGCCCCATCCCGTCGAGGGCAATGATGAGCGTCGGGTCGAGCGACAGCACGCCCTCGGCCGAAATGCGGCGGAAGTAGCTCAGCCGCGGCTTCTCCATGACCTCGTCCGGGTGCAGGCTCGACGCGTCGGTCCCCACCACCCGGTCGCCCAGGCCGAGGGCGTAGACGATCTCCGTCACCGGCCCGCCGAGCGTGACGATCCGCGTCGGGTCCGCATCGGCGAGTTCGACCCCGTCCGTGCCGACGACCGAGGCCGGCTCTGCCCCAGGTGCGGGCGTGGGTGCCGGGTCGCCCGCGCACCCGGCGAGGATGGCGGCGAGAGCGAGGCTGGGGACGATGCGATGCCAAGTCATAGCGGTACGGTGCTGGTCTGTTCGACGGCCGTGACCCGCCGAGCGGTCACGCGTTCGCCGGCGCTGGGCCGGCTGGTGGTCCATCCGCGACGCCCGTTGGGCTGCGCCTGGCTGCTCGCGCGCCTTGCTTCGCGCCCGTTCGCTCAGGCTTTGCTGGTCAAGTCTGCCCGGATGAGCCTAAGTATAACCCCGGCGACGGGCCCACGGGCGTCCCACCACGCCTTGTGTGGGCCAGCCGGCCGGGTTTCTGTGCTCAGCACCGCCTGTGCCGCTCCTCGGAACCGAAGGTGCCGAGGGGGTCAGGGCTGCACTGAGGAAGCGAGATTTGTGAAAGAGGACGCGTGCATGGGTACGGCCGGTGAGGGGCGGGCCCCGATCACGAGACGGCCGGCGGGCGCGGCCCGAGCACGTCGACGAGTAGGGTGTCCAGGTCCAGCGTCGCCAGCGCCTCGTCGAGGAGGACGCCCAATGCTTCGGCTTCGGCGGTCCACAGCAGGAAGGAGGCCTGCTGCGACGACGTTCGGACGCGCAGCGTCCAGCCCCAGCACGCGCCCGGCCGCCCGGCTTCGCTGCAGACCGCACTAAGCGTGGACCTCAGCTGGCGAAGCTGCGCAGCGGAGAGCGTGATCGTCGTGCCGTCGAAGCGCAGCTCGAACCCCGAGCAGCACGGACAGCGTCGCACGTATCCGGCGGTGCAGCGTGCGAGTACGGGGTCGGCGAGGGCGGAGGCGGACGGGGTGGGCATGGAGCTGGGGCTGGACGGGCGCGGCAGGCGGTTTAGCCTTCGTCGTCCGGGATCGTCGTTTCGAGGTTGCGCGAGCCGTCGGGCTGCAGGACGTACTCGAACGTGTAGTACCGGCTCGGGTCGGAGAACGGGTCGGGGTCGGTCGGGGCCCCCTGGTAGTAGCTCATCACGCGCACCTTCGCGTAGTCGCCCTCGCCGGTCGTCATGACGATCGTCCGTCCGGGGAGCGGCGAGACGATGTTGGTCATGAAGTTGTAGTTGTACCAGCCGTTGTCGGAGCCGGTGCAGACGGCAAAGCCGGTCGAGCAGTCGGCGTTGGCCCCGTCGGCGGCGTAGCCGTTAGCGGGTGCCTCGGTCACGTCGGCGAAGAGGTCTTCAAGGACCTGCGCCGTCCCCATGCCGGGGCCGCTGTCGCCGCCGTTGAAGATGATCGTGGTGCTCTGGAAGCCGATGTCCCAGGTGGGCGAGTTGATGGCGGCGTCTCGGACGGCCTGGTCCTCCTCGGCCCAGGACAGGACCACCTCGTTCTCGTCGAGGTCGTAGAGCGTGAAGCGGCCCGTGCCGGAGCCTGGTCCGCCCCCGCCCATCGCGGGGTCGGCCGCCACGTCGCTGACGGTGACGACGGGCAGCGGGACGGGAACGGGGTCATCGTCCGGCGGCGGCGGCGGCGGCGGGGGATCGATTGGCCCCGGGTCGTCGGGTCCCGGGTCATTCATCGGGTCGGCGCTGTCGCAGGCCGCGAGCGTGAGGAGCGCGCAGAAGCAGAACGAAGCCAGAAGGCGGGGCAGAGGGATTCGCATAGCAGTTGAGGCTGTGTGGAAGGGTACTGCGGTCTAGAACGAGAACCGGACGGAAGCGTAGAGCCGGCGGCCGGGGAGCGACGGCACGAGGACGCTCGTGTCGTTGCCCTCGCGGAGGGTCCGCGTTAGGCCAAAGAGGTTGTCCGCGCCGAGCTGGACCTCGGCCTCGGTGCCGCCGGGCACCGGGAAGGACTTCGTCACCGTCGCGTCGACGATGGCGTAGCCGGGGACATACTCGTCGTCGCGGTTGACGATACCGTTGCCGTCCTGGTCACGGTAGCCGTAGCGGCTGCGCCAGCGGCCCCGGAGGCTCGCCGCGAGGCCAAGGTCGGCGTGGGCGTAGGTCGTCTGGAGCGTCACCGAGTGCGGCGAGCGCCCGAAGAGGCCGCCGTAGTCGCCGGCCGTGAGGCGGTACTCCTGCCCGTCGAGGTCGCGCCCGAACGTGGTGCCGGCCTCGATGGCCTCGAGGACGTCGCGGTCTCGGGCCTGGAGGTACTGGTAGCCGAAGGCCAGGTCAAGCGAGCTGCGGGCGCTGGCACCGAGCGCGGCGAGCGGGCGGACCGTCATCTCCGCTTCGAGGCCGCGCGTGTACGCCCCGGCGACGTTGTAGTAGCCGAAGACCGACTGGCCGTTCGCCTTGCGTGCCACCACCTGGGTCTCGATCAGGTTGGTGATGTCGTTGTTGTAGGCGTTGACCGACGCCGAGAGCCACCGCGCGGGCTCGACCGTCGCGCCGACATTGTAGGCAACAGAACTCTCGCTCCTGATCGCTTCGAGCGTGCTCGGGTCGATGAAGACCTCGGTGATCTGGCCGTCGGCTTCGAGCTCAGCCACCCGCTCTTCGAGGAGCGTCGAGCCGAAGACGGAGTAGCCTGCGACGGGGTTGGTAAAGTTGAGGTAGAGCTGCCGGAAGTCCGGGGCTTTGAAGCCGCTCCCGACGCTGGCGCGGAGTCGGACGGCCTCGGCCGGACGCACGAGCACAGCGAGCTTGGGCGAAAGCTGCGCAGCGTAGTCGGTGTGCGCATCGAGGCGGGCGCTCGCGCTGGCCTCGAAGAGGCGGAGGGGCATCCACTCGTGCTGCGCAAAGGCGTAGGCGTGCTGTGCGACCGGCTGGTCGCCGTTGAAGTTGTAGCGGTCGCTCACGAGCCGCTCGTCGGTCAGGCCACCGCCGACCACGGTGAGGTGCTGCCCGTTCCAGGCCGCGTTGAACTGCGTCTCGGCACGGGCGAGACGCTGGTCGAAGTCGCCGCGGAAGTAGAGGCTGCCGTCGCTCTGGCGGACGGACTCCGACTCGGTGCGGTAGCGCGCCGCGTAGAGCGTCGCCCGCAGGCCGAAGCGGTCGCTGAGCCGGAGGTTCGCCTCGGGGTGAATGCTGAAGTCCCCGCGCCACCCGTTGTCGTCGTAGCGGACCTCGTTGCCCTCGCCGTCAAGGAGGGCGAAGCCGCCGTCCTGGCCTTGAACGGCCGCCCGGACGCCGAGGCTGAGGTTGAGGCGGTCGGAGAGGCGGGCGCGGGCGCGGAGGTCCGCCGTCCAGTCGTCGAACGAGGGGACCGTCTGCCCGAACGAGTTCGGCGTGAGGTCGTAGCCGCCGGAAGCGTAGCGGTTGAAGAGGAGACGCACGCCGCCGCGGTCGAAGCCGGCTTCGAGGTTGGCCGTGAGGTCGCTCGTGCCGAAGGAGCCGCCGCGCACCTGCATGCTGCCGCCCACGCCCTTGCCCGGGGTGGCCGTGATGATGTTGACCACGCCCGCGAGCGCCTCGCTCCCGTAGAGCGACGAGGACGGCCCGCGCACGAGCTCGATCCGCTCGACGCCCTGGACGGTGATCCGGTTGAGGCTGAGCGTCCCGGCCGTCCGGCCGATCACCGGCTGCCCGTCGATCAGGATGAGCGTGTAGTCCGGCGCGAAGCCCTGGACCTGGAGGCCGGTGCCGTGGTCGTCGAAGAGGTGCAGGCCCGGGACCGCCGCGAGCGCGTCGCTCAGGCGCACCGCGCCCTGGCGCTGGATCGTCTCGGCCGGGATGACGGTCGTCGGGACGGCCACGTCTTCGAGCGCCTTCGGCGTCCGCGTCGCCGTGACGACGACCGAGGACATCTCGATCGTGGTGTCCGTTTCGGCGAGGGGCTGGGCGTCGGCTGCCGGGCCGAGAAGTACGAAGAGCAGGAAAGCTGCAACCACACGCATAGCTCTGAGCGCTTCTGTTTAGACAGATTCTAAATTATACAAACGTCTTTTGCTCCGCACAAGCACATCGGCCGTCCTTCGCACGCTCCTCACGTTTCAACTACAAACGGTCCCGAAGCCGCCACCCTCGGCCGCCTCGGGACCGTTGGAGATGCTACGGACTAGCCGCTACCGGACGACGGTGAAGCGGCGCGTCTCGCGGACCGTGCGGCCCTCGACGACGACGAGGTACGTCCCTGCGGCGAAGGAGCCCGCCGGCACGCGGAGCGTGTGCGCGCCCGCCTGGACCTCCCCGTCGAGCACGCGGGCCACTTCGCGCCCGAGCAGGTCCACGACGCGGACCACGACGGGCTGCGTCTCGTCCAGCGTCAGCGTGACCGAGGTCGTGCCGCGCGTCGGGTTCGGCCCGACGGTGCTGAGGGCGGGCTGGGTCTCGGCCGCCGACGCGGCCAGCGGAGCCGGAGCCGAGGCTTCGAGCAGCGTCCAGTCCACCTCCGAGCCGGTGAGCAGGCTGGCTTCGACCAGGCTCCCGCCGGTTGCCAGCGGACGGCCGACGAAGGAGCCGCCGGTCGTCTGCCCGCTCACGGCGTAGGTGAACGTCGGGGCCGACGTGCCGCCGGTGACCTGGGCGACGAAGCCCTGCCAGGCCGAGACGATGTCATCGGCCGCGTTGCCGTCGGCCGTGCTGAACGGGACGAACCGGCCCTGCCCGCCGCCCGCGGCCGGGTCGAAGCGGAAGAAGGTCGAGGACAGCGTGCCGCCGCCGGCGTCGAGCGTGAGCGTCACACCGGGCTCGACCCGGAAGTCCTCGGCGAACGGGTTGCCGAGCAGGTAGAAGGCCCGGTTGCCGGTCGAGGTCCGCTCCGGGAAGGCGACCGTGTGGTCGGCCACGAGCGCCGTGCCCGTCGCCGTCAGGTCAACGCCCGCGTTCTCGAAGGCCTGGCTCGTGCCACCGCCGAGGGCGTTGGGCGGGATGGTGATGTTGCGGTCAGGCCACTCCCAGCGGAAGCCGCGGCCGAGCTGGACTGGCTGCGTCTCGCGCTCGGCCAGGACGAGGTCGTTCGGCGTCGGACCGGCGAAGCCGAGGGCGAGGTTCGAGTCGCCGAAGCCCGGGTACTGGCCCTCGACGCCGACGACGACGTTGATCTCGGCGAGGTCGGCCACCGTCAGGCCGCCGACGGGCGCGGCGAGGACGCGGAAGCCCTCACCCGTCTCGGGCTGGCCGTCGGCCCCGAAGAACTCGGACGACGGGATGGAGACCGTGGCCGGCGTCTGGTCGTTGCGGAAGAACTGGACCGTCCCGCCGAGGTCGGCCGTCGTGATGTCGAGGTCGCCGTCCTGGTCGGCATCGCCGAGCGCGATGTCGCGGGGCGTGGCACCGGTTGCGATCTGGGACGGCGCGCTGAAGAGGGCTCCGCCGAAGTTGGTGTAGCGCTGGAACTGGGCACCGGAGAACGCCAGCGAGGTGAACACGTCCACGTCGCCGTCCTGGTCGGCGTCGGCGAGCGTGACCTTGTTGATGCCGGTCGCGGCTGCGTCGAGCGTGACGCGCGGGCCGAAGCCGCCGGTGCCGTCGCCGAGGTAGTAGGTCAGCAGCGCCGAGCTCTGGCCGGCGGCGGCCACGTCGAGGTTGCCGTCGCCGTCGAGGTCGCCCACGTCCACGCTCTGCGCCTGCGCGATCGAGCCGTCGAGCACGACGGGCTGGCCGAAGCTGCCGGTGCCGTCGTTGAGGAAGGCCAGGACCTCCTGCCCCGTCGTCGAGGCGACGACGAGGTCGAGGTCGCCGTCGGCGTCGAGGTCAGCGAGCTCGCCGCCGCGCACGTCGCGCGCCCGGTTCGGGTCGGCGATGTTGACCTCGGCCCCGAAGCTGCCCGTCCCGTCCCCGGGGTAGTAGACGAGCTGACCAATATTGGACGGGTCGGTGAAGGCCGCGATGATGTCCGGGGTAGCGTCGCCCGTGACGTCGCCGATCAGGACGATGCGAGCGTCGCGCAGGCCGGAGGCGAGCGTGTCGGCCTCCAGGAAGGGCGCGAACGGGAAGCCCTGGTTGAGGAAGACTGTCACGTCGGGGATGAAGCCAGCCGCCCCAGTGCGGATACCAGCCACGACGGCGTCGAGCAGAAAGTCGCCGTTGAGGTCGGCCACCTCAAGCCCGCCGACGAACCCGTAGACGCCGTCGAGCGCGGTGATCGGGTCGGAGTAGGTGTCGGCCCCGGTCTGCCCGTCCTGGTAGAGGAGGAACGAGAGGTTGCCGACTTCGCTGCCGAAGATGTTGCCGTTGCTGGCAATCGCGAGGCTGAGGTTGCCGGTCCCGTCGAGGTCGACGTACTGGATCTCGGAGGCCGTCTCGATGGGGATCGTCTCTTCGAGCGTGAAGGTCTGCCCGAGGGCAGAGGGCACCGCGACGAGTAGCGCCGCAAGAAGGAACAAGCGGTTCATGGGTACAAGGGAAGGTGAAGGGAAGGGAACGCCCGACAGCCTGCCGACGCCGCATGACGCTGCGACACGGAGCTATCTAGACTGGGTCTAAACTATCATGCTCTCCTCGCCGCGCCGAGGTGAAGCACCTGCTTCACGCAGACTTCGCGGCGTATGGATCGACGGCGGGCGCTCCGGGACAGCGCCGACTCAGCCACCGGCAGGGGTACCTCGCCGAGGCGTCTTTACGGTACCACAGGCACGCGGTCCGGAGCCACCGGCCGGAGTCGCTGCGCCGTCCAGACAAGCACCAGCGCCGCGAAGACAAAGCTGAGGTCTATCCAGAACACCTGCCACCGCGCGTTCGCGGCGCTTGCCCAGAGCCAGTCGCCGGTAGCCCATCCATTCGCCACCGGCACGAGCAGGCACAGCCCGGCGGCGAGCGCGAGTTGCCACCGCGCCGCTCCCACGGTCGAGGGCCCGGCAAACGCAGCCGCGATGAGTGCGAACCACGCGGCAAAGAACAGCGCCTCCTCCCACACCTTCCGGTCGGCCGCGCCCGTCGGGATCGCGTGCGCAAGGATGAACAGCACTGGCACAGCCGCCACGAGTCCGCACCCGAACCCGACCGTGAGGCGGCCGAGCACACGGTGCAGCCGGGGCGTCGCCCGCGGGTCCTTCGGGCGGCGCACGACGATCCACAGCGCGTTGCCAGTCAGGATGACGGCACCCGTGGCGAGGGCGAGCAGGAAAAAGAGCGCGTCGAGCAGCCAGCCGCCTACGTCGCCGTAGTGGAGTTGCTCGGTCACGGCGTAGGTCGCACCGAGCGCTGTCGGCGTCGTCGGAGGGTTGTGGGCGATGACGTCACCGGTGGCCGCGCGCAGCGTCGCCTTTCCGGATGTGGTAAGCGTTTCGCTGACATGCCCGTGGAGCGTCGCCGTCGCGCCGGCATCCCCCCAGCGGCTGTAGCGGACCAAGATGGGGTCGATGCCCGCCCAGCTTTCGGGGAGTGCCGCCACAAGCGCGTCAGGCCCGAGCATGGCCGCCGCCCGTCCGGTCGAGTCGGCCTCGGGCACGCCGACGCCGTAGATGGCTGCGTCGTAGGCGTCGCCGTCGCCGTCGAAGAACGCCGTCTCGATCTGCGGGGCAAGCATGATCATAATCGAGATAATGCCGCCCGTTACGGCGTACATCACCGCGTAGGGCAACCCGGCAAGGCCGAGGACGGTGTGGGCGTCGGCAAGCGCCGTGCGGACCGTCCCGCGCGGCCGGAACGTGTGCCAGTCCTTGGGGAGCTTCTTGAGATGGATCAGCACCCCGCTGACGAGCGCGAAGAGCATGAAGACGGCGAACACACCCGCGATCGCAATCCCGATGAGGCTGCTGCCCGGCAGGACGTGGCGGAGCTGGAGCAGGAAGTGGAGTTGGAAGAGCACGAGGCTCAGCCGGCTCCGCCCGCCCGGGGCCAGTTCCTCGCCGGTCGTGGTGCTGTAGGTGAGCACCGCTCGGACGGGATCTCCCTCCGGCGTGGTCTCACCTGCGGGGTTGTAGATCAGGAGGACCGTCCGGCGCTCGCCGAAGGCGTAGACGACGGTGACGCCGGAGCCCGGCTCGGGCGGTCGCTCGGCAAAGACCGGCCCGACGATGTCTTCGGTCGAGAGCGTTGGCTGGCCGCGCAGCGCCGGGTCGGCCCAGGCGTCGAGCGGGGCACGGTAGAGCGCGAAGGCGCCGCAGAAGAAGATCACGAACAGGACCAGCCCGAGCGCGACGCCC
Source organism: Bacteroidota bacterium (assembly GCA_038746285.1). Taxonomy (NCBI): domain Bacteria; kingdom Pseudomonadati; phylum Bacteroidota; species Bacteroidota bacterium. The sequence goes on along the minus strand of JBCDKT010000001.1, from coordinate 73,928 downwards.
GTTGCCGAGTGGGCGTCCCACATAAGCCGCTGGGCCCGTGGCCCGAGCGACCACGGCCGCTGCTTCTGCGGCGTAGGCGCGGGGGCCACAGGGCGCGGCACCGGAGGGCGCTTCGGCGGGGCAGCAGGCTGCATGGCGAGCGGCGAAAAGCAGACGGGAGAACCGGCCGAAAACTAAACAACGGTGCCGGGGAGGGATTGTGCCCACCCGGCACCGTCTCGTACGGTCTGCTGCTGGCTGGCGGCTACAGTTCCAGGCCGAGCGTGAGCGTGAGCGTGCGGCCCGGTCCGGCTACGCGGCGCGAGGCGAAGACGGCCCCCACGTTGCGCTGCTCGATCGGCGGGATGTAGAGTTCGTTGAGCACGTTGAGCACCTGCACGCTCACCCGCCCGCGCGCGCCACCAAGCACCTCCGCCGGGACCTCGTAGCCCACGCCGAGGTCGAGCGTGATATAGCCGTTGATGGCGTACTGATCGGCGCGGGAGGGGTTGCCCTCGTCGTCAACGTCGATCTCGCCATCGCCGTCGTTGTCGACCAAGAAGTCGAAGGCGCGGTCACGGTCGGAGAGGCCCAGCAACTCGGCGCGGAACGAGAGGCCAGGCAGGACCGGGGGCGCGTACGAAGCCCGGAACGTGGTCTTGAGCGGGATGCTCTCGATGTTCCGCGACGGCTGGAAGGTGCCGTCGTCCTGTGGGTCGACGTCGGTCTCGGTCCACGAGAGGTCGCCGCCGACGCGGAGGCCCTCCACAGGCGCGGCCTCGGCTGTGAGCTCGAACCCGTAGTTCCGCTGCGGGGCCTGGATGCGCTCGCCGAAGCCCGTCGAGTCGACGAAGACGATCTGCGCCCCCTCTTCGGAGAATGCGTAGAACCCAGCAAGGCCGTAGGCGAAGCGGTCCCCGAGTTGGCCTCGGATACCACCTTCGACGCTCGTGACGATCTGCGGCGAGACGACGTCGTCGCCCCGGATGACGACGCCGGGCTCGACGTTCGTGAATAAGAACGCGAGTTGGGGCAGCGAGAACCCCTGCGAGAGGCCGACGAAGAGCGTCGTCTGCGGGACGACCTCATAGGCCGCGCCGAGGTTGAACGAGAACCCGCTGTCCGAGCCGGAGCCGCCGAGGCGCTCCAGGCCAGGCTCGTTCCTTGTGAACGTCGGCACGAAGGGGAGCACGTCGTAGTCGATGTAGTCGAACCGGGCACCGTACGAGAACCGAAGGTTGGGTAGCGCGTCGGCGTCGAGCTGCGCGAAGGCACCGCCGCTGAGGATCTCGGTCGGCGCGCCCTGGTCGCGCGTGCCGCCCCCGCCGTCGAAGACGCGGTTCTGGTCGAAGGTGCCGTCATCGGTCGAGACCACGACGGGCGTCGCGTTCTCCTCCCGCTGGACGTCACCGCCGATGGTGAGGAGAACCTGCTCGCCGAACGGGCGGACGTACTCGGCGCGGGCACCGATCTCCTGGCCCGAGGAACTAGTCTGGAACAAGCCCGGCCAGGACTCGGGGAACGTTCCGTCCTCGACGAACGAGCGGATGTCGCCGCCCTCCTGGAGGAAGTTGAGGTCGTAGTAGAACCCCTGGAAGCGAAGGGCACCGCCGCCGAGCGCCGAGTGGGCATACTCCGCATTCACCATCGTGTAGCGCTGGCTGGGCGACTCGTCATAGGTGAACGGTTCGGGAACCGGCTCCGAGATCGCCGTCGCGCTTTCGGGGTCGGCCTCGACCTCCTCTTCCCGGACCGTCGCCTGGAAGTCGAACCGGTTAGGACGGAGGAACGAGTTGCTGAAGGTGAGCTGTACCGACTGCGAGGGGGTGAGGGCGTAGCCCGCCTTGGCGAAGACCGCGTAGTCGCTGAAGTCGCCGCGGCCGGCACCGGGCGCGAGGCGGTCACCGTCCGGCTCGAAGATGCCGTTGTTGGTCTCGATCGCCCCGTTGACAAGGTAGCTGAACCGGTCCTGCGTGCCTGAGACCGTGAGGGCCGCGCGGTAGTCGAGGGCCTCACCCTCGAGGAGGGCCCCGTCGACGAGATAGTTCCGGGCAAAGAGCGTGGCCTCGGCCGAGAGGGGAGCCTGGCTGGGCTCCTTCGTGAAGAACTGGATCACGCCACCCGGCGCGCCGCCGCCGTAGATCGACGACGCCCCGTAGAGCACCTCAACGCGCTCGATCGTCGAGGGGTCGAGGTTGCCGAGGATGGCACCGCGGACACCCTCGTTCGTCGCCAGCGGCACGCCGTCGAGGAGGTAGAGCGGGGCCCGCCCGCGCAGCGTCGCCGTGAAGACGCTGTTGCCGACGTTCGGCGCGGTGAAGTTGGGGACGAACTTGCCGAGCGTAGCGCTCAGGTCCGGCGACTGCTCGGTGTAGAGCTGGACCGTCTCGGCCGGAACGATCGCAACCGAGCGCGGGACCTGCGTGAGGTCTTCCTCGCGGCGCGAGGCCGTGACCGCGACCCCGCTGAGCCGGAGCACGTCGGTCGAGAGCGCCACGTCGAGGCGGACCTCACCGACGGCTGTCACGGTCACGTCGCGCTCGGCACGGGCGTACCCGAGGAGCGTCACGATCACCGTCTGCGATCCGGTCGGGACCGAGGGGATGCGGAACGTGCCGTCAGCGCCGGAAGCGGTGCCGAGCGTCGTGTTGTCGATGCGGACGTTGGCTCCGGGGAGCGCCGCGCCGTCCGTGTCAGTCACAGTGCCGACAATGCTGCCGGTCTGGGCAAAGGCTGGGAGGGCGGCAAGAAGCAGGGCCGCGGAGAGGAGAAGGCGAGCCATGGGAAGAGGGGTGAGGTGATGGGGCGATGTGTAGACTAAATCTAAATAGCCGTGCTCACATTCTCTTTATCCGTCGTTCTGGCTTCACGCAACCTTCGCCGAACCTCGCCCCCAGCCTCGGCCGGCAACCAAACCGCACGGGCCGAGATGGCGCTGGCGTGTCCGGCGACCACACCCTCCCAAAGCCGAAGTAACTCTACCGGAGGCTGCAGACGGCTCGGCGAGCCGTCCGTGGCTTCTCACCATGCGTCGAGACCAGTGCTGCGCTCTACGTGACGATCATCGTTCCCTGCATCAGCGCGTAGTGCCCGGGGTAGGTGCACAGGTAGCGGTAGCGCCCCGGCTCGCTCGGGGCTGTGAACGTCACGCTCACTGTCTCGCCAGGGCCGGAGACCGACGTGGAGGCGAGCACGGCCGGGTCGTCCGGCACGTAGGCCCCGGCCGCCCCGACGGCGAGCGCCGCCTGTCCGACGCGGTCGACGGCGGCCTGGTCGTCGGTGTTGAGGAGGACGATGTTGTGCTGCATGACTGGGCTCGTGGCGATGTTCTCGAAGACGAGCTCAACCTCCTGGCCGGCCTCGACGGTGAACTCGGTCTGCGCGTAGCGCATCTCGTTGCCGACCGGCCGGATGACGATGGCGTTCTCGCTGTACGACACGGCACCGGTGTCAGCAGCGTCGGTCTCGGCCGCATCGCCGCCGCACGCGGCGAGGCTGACAGCGGCGAGCGCAAGGAGGAGTCGGGAGGCGAAGCGGCGGGGGCTGGTCATGGAAGAGACGGGTGAGACAGTGAGAGACACGTCCGGGTCGGGACCCGGTCCGGGACGGTCAGATGAGGACGAGGTACGTCAGCTTGACGACCGCGAGCCGGTCGCGGAAGACGACCGTCCGGCGCGGGTCCAGCGGGTCGTCTTCGCCGAGGCCGTAGGCGGTGTTGAAGACAAGGAACAGGTCGCTGCCGGGCGTATGGATCCAGTTGAACCGGACGTTGGCCCGGAGCTGGCGCGAGAAGTTGTCGTACTGCAGGAGCGTCCGCCCGAAGAGCGCGCGGCTGAACGCCGTCCGCACCGACACCGAGCCAACCGTCGCCGCGAACGGCCCGTTCCCGAGGTCGATCAGCGAGTGCTCGACCTCGCCGCTGAGCGAGAACCCGGCCGAGGGCCGCCAGCCCGCCCCGGCCTCGACCTCCAGCCGGCGGCCCGAGAAGAACCCGCCGACCTGGACCCCGGCCCCGACCGAGACGGCGCGGCTGTCGTCGGTCTCGCCGAAGACGAACGCCTCGGTGAACCCGTAGTCGCCGGCCGGGACCGTCTCGCCGTCGCGGATCGTGAAGGGCTCCTCCAGGCGCTCGAAGACGCGGCGGACGCCGAGGCCCACCTGGTCGTTGTTCGCCGACTCGGCGAAGCCTTCGACCTCGAACTCGGACGACTGGAGCGCGCCGTCGAGCCCCCAGAAGACGGTGCCGTCCACGTCGCCGCCGACGCGCTGCAGCCCGAGCGGGCGCTGCGCGAGGGGCTGCCGGAGAAACGCGCGGCCGAAGACCCGCCGGTAGTCGCGCCGCCGGACGAACCCGAGCGCCGGCGCGTACCGGCTCCCGACGCTCCGAAACGCGCCTTCGACGCCGACGCGGTCGTCTGCGAGCCGGCCGTAGACCGACCCGGCCGCGCTGCGGAGCGCGGGGTCCGAGTCCCAGACCTGCGTCGCCCAGCCCCGGACCACGCTGTTGCGCCCGACCCGGACCTCGCCGTCGAGGCCGGCCGCCGTGTTGCGCTGCCCGCCGCGCGCGAGGTTGGTCACGATCCCGCCGACCGTCGTGCGCGGGAGCACGTCGGCGCGGAGGCGGGCGACGGTGTTGTTGGCCGAGGCCGCGCCGAAGAGGTCGCCGAGGCCGGGGCCGGTCTCGATATTGAGCATCCCGAGCGAGAGCGGGCCGAGCTGGCCCGTCAGCCGCGCCCCGGCGAGGATCGACTCGTCCAGCCCGATGCGGCGCGAGAAGAACGTCTCGGCCGCCTCGGAGGACCCGTGGGCGAACAGGCCGGCGCGCTCCAGGAAGAACTCGCGCTGCTCCGGGAAGAACAGGCTGAACCGGGTGAGGTTGATCTGCGCCGCGTCGGCCTCGACCTGGGCGAAGTCGGTGTTGACCGTCGCGTCGAGCGTGAGGCTGGAGGTGACGCCCCACTTGAGGTCGAGGCCGGCGTCGACGCTCAGCTCGGCGTCCTCGGCGGGCAGGCTGAGGTCGGGGCGGGCCTGCTGGGCGCCGGAGATGGCGTAGGGCTTGACCTCCAGGTTCTGCCCGCGCCGCACGCCCCGGAGACCGCGCAGCAGGCCGTACTGCGAGACCGTGGCGAGCGCCTCAAAGCTCGACCCCCGGTCCAGCCCGATCGCGGGCCACATCACGCGCTCGTTCTTGCGGCTGATCACGCGCGAGAACATCAGCCCGAAGGCGAGGTCGTCGCCCTCGGGAAACCGGAGCTGCCGGAACGGGATCGCCACCTCCATCGACCACCCCGTCTCGTCGATCACGGTCTCGGAGCGGTAGACGGCGTCCCAGGTGAAGCTCTCGAACCCGATCTGCTCGTCGGTAATGAGCGCGTCGTCCTGCGTCCCGAGCGCGTTCATCTCGAAGAGGTAGGCGTTGCGCCCGTCGCGGTAGGTGTCGAGGCCGATGAGGACGTGGTCGTCGTTGCCGTTGGGGCCGCCGCGCTCGAGGTTGCGCGCCCGGATCAGCGCCGGCGTGCGGTCGAGGTTGCGGAAGGCGAAGTAGAGGTGGTCGCGGTCGTAGGCGACGCGGACCTCGGTGTCCTCGGTCGCCGCCGCCCCGGTCTCGGGCCAGACCTGGGTGAAGACGGTCACGGGCGCGACCCGGTCCCACAGCGCCTCGTCGAGGTGCCCGTCGATGCGCGGTGCCTCGTCGGCGAACGTGGCGGTGACGACGCGCTCGGTCGGCGGCGGCGGCACGGGCGCGGCCGTCTGCGCCGACGCCGTCTGCGCCGACAGCGCAGTGGGTAGCAAGAAGGCGAGCGCGGCGAGGAGCAGGCGGCGCGTCACGAAGGGGCAGGGATAGGTCCGGCGGGGGCCGCCTCGGCGGTCGCGCCGTCGCCCGCGAGGGCCGGGGCGAGGGCGTCGGGCCTAAGCCGCCGCGCCGTCCACAGGAGCGCCGGCCCCATCAGCAGGAAGCCCACGTCGACCGTGACGAGGCCCCACAGCCCGCTCGCAGCCGCCGTCCAGATCCACATCCCGCCGAGCGCCCCGCCCGCAGGCGGGACGAGCAGGCTCAGCGCGCCCGCGAGGCCGAGCTGCCAGCGCGCCGCCCACACCGCCGACGGCCCGGCGAACGCCGCCACCGTCAGCGCGCCCCACGCGCCGAAGAGCGCGACGTTCTCCCACGTCTTGAGGCTCGGCAACTCGATGGGCAGCGCCGCCGTCGTCAGAAACAGCACCGGCACCGCCACGGCGAGGCCGCAGCCGACGCCGACCGTGAGCCGCGCCAGGAACCGGTGTAGCTTCGGCGTCGCGCGCGGGTCCTTCGGGCGGCGGACGAGCACCCACAGGATGTTGCCGGTCAGGATGACGGCGGCGGTGGCGAGGGCGAGGAAGAAGTAGAGCACCTTCGCCACCGGCGTCCCCGGCCCCATCCGCCCGTAGTGGAGGTTGACGAGCGCGGCGGTCGTCCCGCCGAGCGCCGTGCCGCGCGTCGGGTTGTTGGCGGCGAGAACCTCGCCGGTCGTCGCCTGGAGGATGGCCTGCGGGCCGGCGGTGAGCGAACTGGCCGCCTCGCCGAAGACCTGGACGATGCCGGCCTGGTCGCCCCAGCCGTGGACGCTCATGAAGGTCGGCGCGACGGTGCCCTCCCACGACGCCGGGAGGGCCTCGACGTACTCGGCGAAGGACAGCATCTCGGCGGCCTCGCCGGTTGGTTCGTGCGGCGGCATCTCGTAGCCGTTTACGATGGGGTCGATGGCTTCGAGGTCGCCGCCGAAGACGACGAGGACGGTCGGGGCAAGCAGGATGATGAGAAGTGCGAGGAAGGCCCCCGAGATGGCGTACATCGCCGCGAACGGAAGTCCGATGAGGCCGAGGACGGTGTGGGCGTCGGCGAGGGCGTCGCGGAGCTTGCCGCGCGGGCGGAAGGTGTGCCAGTCCTTCGGGAGCTTCCGCAGGTGGATCAGGATGCCGCTGGCGACCGCGAGCAGGAAGAAGACCGCGATGAAGCCCGCGACGAGTTCGCCCCAGAACCCGGCCTGCCCGAAGAAGTGGAGCTTGTAGAGGATCTCCGAGAGGTCGCTCCGAAAGCCCCGCCCGTCCTCGGCGATGACCTCGCCCGTCTCCAGGCTGAGCGTCGCCGTGACGGCCTCGGTCGTGTCGCCGACCGGCGTCCGGTAGCGGACGGAGTAGTAGGCCCGCTCGCGGAAAGGGAGGTTCACCTGCACGTCGGTGCCCTGCGCGGGCGGGCGCTCGGCGAAGAGCGGAGCCACGGCCTCGTCGACTGTGACCCCGGCCTCGGCGACGCGCATCGCAGGGTCAGCCCAGGCGTGGAGTTCGCCGCGGTAGAGTGCGTAGGCCCCAGCGTAGAAGATCACGAACAGCCCGAGGCCGATCACGATGCCGGTCACCGAGTGGGTGTCCCACAGCAGCTTGAACGCGCGCGGCCCGACGAGCTTTTGCTGCTTCGCAGGCGCGGCCTTCCCCTTCGCCGGCGTGGGCGGACGTGCGGGCGGGGAGGGCGGACGGCGGACCGTCTCCATGGCGGGGCGGAGCTAGAGGAAGTAGGCGGTGGCTGTAACGGCCCCGAGGACGACGACGGTTCCCCCCACGCGGAGCCACGCCCCGCGCCCGCTCGGCGCGAGCACAGCCCACACGCCGAGTCCGATCCACACCGGCGCCGAGAGCACGACGCCGAGCGCCACCGCCACGCCAATCGGCACGCCGAGGTCCGGCAGCACCGTCCCGAGCGCGAGCCCGAACAGGACGAAGCCCAGAAAGCCGCCGAAGAAAACAGCCGTGCCCTTGCCCCACCCCTCGCCTTTGGTCCAGTCGTGTTTCACGGCGCGGAGGGCGGACGCGTGGGCGGGCGTTTGGGGGTGCGCGCCGGAGGCCGCTTCGGCGGGAGCGTCGGCCCCCGGCCGGCCGCCTTCGGCTGTGGTGCTCGCTGACGCACCGGCGGGGTCGCCTCGGGCAGCAGGAACGGACCCGCGAGGGCCAGGGCCGACGCGGCAGCGCTCATCACCACCAGCACCAGCACCGGGCCAACCGACGACCCCGTCGCCGCGAGGGAGACGGTGAGGGCCGCTACGGTCAGCACGCCCCCCGCCACGCGCATCGCACGCGGCGGCCCGACCGCCTCGGACTGCCGGCCGGGCGCACCGACGTAGAACGCCCCGTAGGCGGCCGCGGCGAGGAGAAGGGCGAGAGCGAGGAGCATAGTAGGAGGATACGCAGACGGCGGCGCAGGAGCAACGGCCGAGGACCGGGTGAGGAGGAATCGGGAGAACGGGAGGAATCGGGGGAGCGTCAGTGCGCGTCTGTCCCCTTCGTTCCATTCCCCCACGCTGCCCATTCCGCACCGAAGGTGCCTACACAGAGGGTGTGGGCGAGCGCGGCGGAGGACGGGCTCGGAAACGGGCGGCGCGGCGTGCGGCCTACAGCTCCGGAGCAAACAGGGGGTCTGCCATCGCGGCGGCCGACGCCGCCGACATCGCCACCGTCGCCACGATCACCGGACCGAGGCCGGGGCCGAACGCGATGACCGAGCAGCCCAGCGCGAGCACGGCGGCGGCTCCGCCGGACCAGCGCAGGCGGCGCTGCGGCAACGCCTCCGATGGCTCCGTGGGGATGGCTGCGTAGAGGCAGCCGCAGGCGACGAAGGCCAGCAGCACGGAGAGCACCGTCAGAAGCGCGGAGAGCAGGCTGAGCATCGCAGCGGCGAGGGGTTAGGGTCAGAAGGGGTCAGCCGGGCGGGCTGCCGGTCGGGTCCAGGGCGTCATCGATCAGTCCGTCCAGTTCGTCCATCGCCGCCGCGCCGTCGAGCAGCTCGCGAAGGTCGTCCACCTCCTCCTGCGAGAGCAGCAGCCCGATCTGCCGGTCCGGCGTGTGGAGATGGTAGCAGCACTCGTTCGTCTGCGGGTCCGCGCCGGGGTCCGGCTCCAGCATGCGGATCAGGGCGCAGAAGTCCTCGAACCCCTCGCGGCTGTGTGTGAAGACGACGGGCCGGAAGAGCACGTTGAACCACCCGCAGTGCTCGCAGCGGAAGACGGCACCGCGGTCGGTCTGGAAGAGCGGGTCGAGCGGATGGGAGCAGTTCATGGCAGTAGAGGCTAAAACCGGGCGCTGAGTTCGATCCCGAGCCGGCGCTCGCGGCCGACCGAGGCGAAGGCGTCCGCATTGCGGCTCGTGAGGTAGTCCGTGTCGAGGGCGTTGTCGGCGAAGAGGGTGAGCGTGAAGCGCGCACCCTGGACCGGCGGCGACTCGTAGCCGAGGCGGAGGCCCAGCAGCGTCCGCTCGTCGACGGTCGAGAGCGTGTCGTTGCGGAGGCCTTCGGTGCCGGCGCTGGGGTTGCTGAAGTAGCCGCCGGTGTGGGTCACGCGCGCCGAGGCCCGGAGCCCAGTCGGGTGCTCGTAGGCGACGCCGAGCGCGCCGGTGAAGCGCGGCGCGCGCGGAAACTCGTTGCCGCTGAAATCGCCCTCGGCCGCGACGAAGTCGTCGAGCTCCGTGCGCAGCCAGCCGCCCGAGCCATAGACCGAGAGCCCCTCGCCGACGAACACGCGCGGCTCGAGCTCGAACCCGTAGGCGAACGAGCTCCCCGCGTTGCGCGTCACCGTCAGCGGGAGGCCCCCTGCCAGGAGCGTGTCCTCGACCGCGATCTGCTGGTCGGTGTAGCGGTAGTAGAAGGCGTTGGCGTTGACCGCGAGCCGGCCGCCGAGCCAGCGCGAGCGGTAGGCGAGGTCGACGTTCCACAGGTACTCCGGGTCGACCTCGTAGACCTCGCTCGTGCTCGGCTCGGTCGCGGCGAAGCCGGCGCGGAAGCCGCGCGCGGCGGTGAAGGCAAGGCGCTGCGTGGTCCCGAAGAAGTCGTCCAGGCCGTAGGCCAGCCCCAGCTCCGGCAGCCACGCCTCGAACGTGGTCTCGACGTCCGTCGTGTCGTCGCGCAGCAGGTCCACGACGAAGTCGTCGAGCGTCGTCCGGGTGTAGCGCAGCCCGGCGATCGCCGTCAGCCCGCCGATGACGCGGAAGCGCCCGCTCGCAAAGGCGTCCCGGCTGACAGTCCGGCCCGCGCTCTCGATCTGCTGGAACGGGAGCACCCCTATCGCGACGTCGGAGTCGCGGTCGTTGTCGAAGCGCCCGTAGAAGACGCCGGCGGTGCCGGAGAGCCGCTCGGCGAGGGGGCCGCCGGTCGGGGCGTAGGTGGCCCGCACCTCCTGGGTAAGCGACTCCTCGGCGCGCAGCTCGTCCCGCATGAAGTTGGACGAGTCCGGGGTGAAGATCTCGGTGTCGCCCACGGCGCGCGCGGTGATGGACTCGACCTGCAGGCCGGAGCCGAGGTCGAGCGTGGCGTTCGCGCCGTAGCTCTCGAGGCGGGTCTCGCGGAACTCCAGGCTCGGCGGGAGGTCGGCGACGCGCGCGAAGAAGTCGGGGCCGGAGACCTGGGCGCTGCCGGGCTGGTCGAACGAGGTCGAGGCGCTGACCAAGATCGTCAGGCCCTCCAGCACATCGGGCTCGACCAGGAGCCGCCCGCGGAGGTTGCGGTACTCGGCGTCGTCGAGGGTCTCGTTGCCCGGCGTCGTGAATTCGATCCCGAACTCGTCCGTGGCGAGCTGCCCGCTCACGCGGAACGCGAGGCGGTCGGTGATGAGCGGCCCGCCGACAGCGAAGGCACCCTCGCGGCCCTCCTCGGCGTCGGTGATGAGGCGCGCGCGCGCGGCCCAGCCGTAGGTCGGGCGCGCGGTCTCGATCACGACAGCCCCGGCGACGGCGTTGCGGCCGTAGGTCGCCGACTGCGGCCCGCGCAGGACTTCGACCTGGGCGAGGTCCCACAGCCCGCGCAGGCCCCGCCGCGTGGCGATGCTGGTCTGGGTCACCCCGTCGATCACGACCTGGACCGAGCGGATGTCACCCGACGGCTGCGTCAGGCCGTCGGAGTTGATCCCGCGCAGCGAGATGCTCTTGCGGTTGTCGGCCTCGACGAGGTTGACGTTGCCGACGAGCGCGATGGCTTCGGCGAGGTCGTTGACGCCGAACGCCTCGATCTCCTGCGGCGAGAGCACGCCGACGCTGGCGTAGGTGTCCACGAGCGAGCGCTGCACCTTCTGCCCGGTCACGACGACCTCGCCGAGCGCCGCGAGGTCGGGCCGGAGCGCGAGCGCGAGCCGCGCCGTCTCCCCGGCGCGCACCGCCACCGACCGGGTCGCCCGCTCGTACCCGAGCGCGGACACCGCGAGCGTCTGCTCACCGGCCGGCACCGCGTCCAGCGCGAATCGCCCGTCGATCCCGGACGAGGTTCCGAGCGGGGTGCCCTCCACGACGAGGTTGACGCCGGGGACCGGCGTGCCCGTCTCGGCATCGGTGACGCGCCCCTCGATCTGCCCTGTCGCGGGCTGGGCAGCGGGTCCCTGCGCGAAGAGGATGCACAGCAGCCACGCAGCCAGCAGGACCGGCGTGCTCGTGGCCCGGACCAGCAGCGGAGCGCGCGTCATCGCACCACGGTGAGGGGGTGAGAAACAGACCCCTGCAACCCGTGCGCCTGGAGGAGGTAGACGCCGGCCGGCAGCTGGCTTGCGTCGAGGCGCAGCGGGTGCAGGGTAGTCGTGGGGCCGTCGTGGAGCACGGCCACCTCGCGGCCGAGCACGTCGACGACGCGGACGCGGACCGCGCCGCCGGCCTCGCCGCGCAGCAGGACGGTGGCATCGGCACCCACGGGGTTCGGGTAGACGCTCAGCCCGAGGTCCTCGCTCGGGGCCGCGCCGTCCTCGGACGAGACCGGAAAGCCCTGGCTCGTCTTGCGGTAGAACCCGCTCGTCCCGCCCCGGTCGATCGTCACCACGTCGCCGTCGCCGTCCTGGTCGATGTCGCCGATGAGGATGTCCGTGGGGTCGGAGCCGGTGACCACCGTGTAGGGCTCGGTGAAGCGGCCGCTGGCGAAGTTCAGGTAGATCGTGAAGCGCGACGCCTCGGCCGCCCCGATGTCGACGTCGCCGTCCGCGTCCACGTCGCCGAGGTCGAGGCGCGTGGCCCCGGTCGCCGCGTCGGTGACGGTGAAGCGCGACCCGAAGCCGCCGGCCCCGTTGCCGGCGTAGTAGGCGATCACGCCCGACGCCCCGGCTGCGACGGCGTCCGGGTTGCCGTCCCGGTTGATGTCGGCCACCGCCACGTCCTGGGCCGAGGCGAGCGCGGCGTCAATCACGACGGGCGCGCCGAACGAGCCGCTGCCAGTGTTGAGGAAGGCGAGGACCTCGCTCTGCGAAGCCGTCAGCACGTCGAGGTCGCCGTCGCTGTCCACGTCGGCCACCGCCGCGCCCTCGACGTTCACGAGCCGGTTGGGGGCCGCAATCGTGCGGGCTGTCCCGAAGACGTCGGCCCCGTCGCCCGGGTAGTAGACGGCCTGGCCGGTGCCCGAGGCGTTCGTGAAGAAGGCGGCGATGTCGAGGATGCCGTCGCCGGAGAGGTCCGCCACCTGGACCACGCGGCCGGCCTGGATGCCCGTGGCTAGCTCCTGCTCCACCGTGAGCGGGACGAACGGAAAGCCTTTGTTGATCAGCGTCGTGATCGACGCCGTCCCCTGCCCCGTCCGCGTTCCGAGGACAACGCCGTCGACGGGCTGGAGGCCGCCCCCGACAAAGTCGGCGATGGCGAAGCCGGTGATCTCGGTGTAGACCTCGCCGAGCCCGCCCGGAATCGGCACGAAGTTGTCCCCGAAGCCGGGCTGGTAGAGCGGGAAGGTGACGTCGCCGTTGGACGATGAGCTTCCGGCACTGCCCCCGCTGGCGATGGCGAGGTCGAGCGTCGGGGCGAGGTCGAGTTCGGTGAACTGCGCCGCGGTGCCCGTGGGGATGCTCATGGGCTGCACGAGCGTGTAGGGCTGCTGGGCAAGCGCCGCCGGCGCAGCGAGCAGGGCGAGGAGAAGGGCGAGGCGGGGCATGGAGCTGGGCGGCCTATTGTTTAGACCCAATCTAGATAAGACCGGCGTCGGATGCCGTGCAGATTACGCGAAGGTGCCCCGCACGCGCCGGTTTCGCCGGCGCGCGAGCCTCGCCCCGAACGCGAACAGAACAAGCTCCCGCGAGACGAAACCTTGCGGGGTCTCGGCGTGGGCGCGTCCAGCACCGCGGCCACGCCGTCCCCGTCGTCAGTCCCAGCGAAAGGGCCGCAGCGAGACCGAGCGCTCGCTCGTGAAGCGCAGAGAACGGACGCGCCGAGGCGGACGCGCGAGCAGGGCAGTATTCGCGACGGGCCCTACTGCGACGGGTGAAGCTAAGCCTTGTCTGAGATTGGAGATTCGCAGGCGAACCGACGGACTGGAAGCTGCTCGGAAGGCGCGCGAATCCGCAGGATCAGGGAGCGTAGCGACCTCACCAGACGTAGCGCCAGCTACGGCGATGTAGCGCAACGTAGCGAGCGGATCGCAGGCCGAGGTGGAGCCCGGAGACCGAATCTCAGACAGGCCCTAGGTGAATGGTGCGTGTTTGACTCAGACATGTGCCGGGGTTATCGTTATGCCCTCCAGCCACAGATGCGCCGGAGCCATGCGTACCCGGCTCTACGGTCTGCGGCAACACCCACCACCCGGGCCCCGTCTCATGAATCGCGATACCCGCTCTAACGCTCCCGACTCGTCCAGTCCACCTCTGGACTCGCCCCCCTCGGAGGACACGCCGTCCACGGAGGCCCCGTCCCCGGAGACGGCGAGGCCCGATGACGCTGCAGCGGGGGGTGTCGCGTTCCCGGTCGTGGGCGTCGGCGCGTCGGCGGGAGGGCTGCGGGCCTTCCAGGCCTTCTTCGAGGCCCTCCCGGTCCAGCCCGGCATGGCGTTCATCGTCGTGCAGCACCTCTCACCGGACCACGAGAGCGAGCTTGCCGAGCTGCTCCAGGCGAAGACCGACCTGGAAGTGGCCCAGGTGGAGGACCACCCGGAGATCCAGCCCAACCGCGTCTACGTCATCCCGCCTGGGAAGAACCTGGAGGTGGCGGGCAGACGGCTTCGCCTCTCCGATCCGCAGCGGGCGCGCGGCCACCGCTCCCCGGTCGACCTGTTCTTCCGCTCGCTCGCCGAGCACCTCGGCGAGCGCGCCGTCTGCATCGTACTCTCAGGGACGGGCTCCGACGGCACGCTCGGGCTGAGGGCCGTCAAGGAGCGCGGCGGGCTCACGATGGCGCAGGACCCCGCCGACGCCGAGTACGACGGGATGCCGCGCAGCGCCATCGGCACCGGGTTCGTGGACCTCACCGGCACGGCGGCGGAGCTAGCGGCCAAGCTCGTCGAGGTGCGGCGGGCGGCGGATCTCGCGGACCTCCCCGGGGACGAGGAGGCGCTCCCCACCACCGACGCCGAGGCGCTGCACCGGCTCCTCACGCGGCTCCAGGAGCAGACCGGCCACGACTTCCGCGACTACAAACGCTCGACCATCCTACGCCGCATCGGGCGGCGGATGCAGATCGTCGGCGCGGAGGGGCTGCCCGCCTACCTCCGCCTCGCGCGCGACAACCCGGAGGAGCTGCACGACCTCATGCGGGACTTCCTCATCTCGGTGACCAACTTCTTCCGGGACCGCGACGCCTTCGAGAAGCTCGAAGCCGACGTCGTCCCCGCGCTCTTCGAGGGGAAGCGCGCCGGCGACCAGGTGCGCGTCTGGGTGGCCGGATGCGCTACGGGCGAGGAGGCCTACTCCATCGCCCTACTGCTCAAGGAGCACGCGGCCACGCTCGACTCCGCCCCCGACCTCCAAGTCTTCGCCACCGACATCGACGAGGAGGCGCTCGAGTTCGCGCGCGAGGGCCTCTACCCGGACGCCATCGCCGCCGACGTGAGCCCCGCGCGGCTCGGCCGCTTCTTCGAGGAGAACGCGGACGGCTACCGCGTCCGGCCGGACCTCCGCGAGACCGTGCTCTTCGCCAGCCACAACCTCATCCACGACCCGCCGTTCTCGCGGCTCGACCTCGTCTCGTGCCGCAACCTGCTCATCTACCTCCAGCGCGACGTGCAGGCGCGCGTCTTCAGCGCCTTTCACTACGCGCTCCGGCCGGGCGGCTACCTCTTCCTCGGGTCATCGGAAGCGCTGGACTCGCTCTCGAAGACGTTCCGCGACGTGGGCAAGCGGGAGCGCCTCTTCCAGCGGCGGGACGGCGTCGCGGCCACGTCGACGTTTCCCGTGCGGAATGTAGATGTGCCGCGTCCCGCTGACCGCAGCGACACGGGGGACGGCCCCATTGACGAGCGCTCGCTGATGGAGCGCTACCGGGACTGGACGCTCCGGCGCTACGCGCCGTCCCGGCTACTCGTGAACGAAGACTACGACATCACGCATGTGTTCGGTGAGGCCGGGCGCTTCCTCCGCGACCGGGAAGGACCGGCCACGCAGAGGGTCACCGAGAAGGTGCAGCGTGCGCTGCGGCTCGATCTGCGCGGAGCGCTCTTCCGGGCCTTCGAGGCACACGCGGTGACGGAGACGCTGTTCCAGCGGATAGAGGTCGCCGGGGAGGACCGGATCGTGCGGATGCGCGTGGGGCCGGTCGAGGAGGACGGGTTCCCAGAGCGCCTCGTCGAGGTCGCCTTCCTGGAGCTCGATCCCGCCTCGACGCGGCTGCTCGGGTCGTCGGTGCCCGACGCCCACGGGGCCGACGAGGACCCGCGCGTCCCGCGCCTGGAGGAAGAGCTCCGGGTCACGCGCGCGCACCTCCAGGCCATGATCGAGGAGCGGGAGACCTCGAACGAAGAGTTCAAGGCCTCGAACGAGGAGCTGCGGTCGATGAACGAGGAGCTCCAGTCCACGACCGAGGAACTGGAGACGTCGGAGGAAGAGCTCCAGTCGATGAACGAGGAGCTGCGCACGGTCAACCAGGAGCTCAAGAACAAGATCGAGGAGCTGGGCCGCGCCAACAGCGACCTGCAAAACCTCATCGCCTCGACCGACATCGGGACGCTCTTCCTCGACCGGCACCTGCACCTGAAGCGGTTCACGCCGCGCGCCGACGAGCTCTTCAACGTGATCCCGTCCGACGTGGGGCGGCCCTTCGCGCACCTTTCCCACCGCCTCGACAGGCAGACGCTGCCTTCAGGGCTACCGCTCCCCGCACTCGCGCAGCGCGTGCTGGAGCAGCTCGAACACGTCGAGGAGGAGGTGCAGGACCGGGACGGGCGGTGGTTCCTCTTGCGGATGCTGCCCTACCGCACAGAGGACGGCCTGATCGACGGGGTAGTCGTCACCTTCGTCGACGTCGACGCGACGAAGCGCGCGGAGCAGCAGGCGGCACGGCAGGCGCGCCAGCAAGCGGCCGTAGCCGAGCTCGGTCGGGCCGCCCTCGGCGGCGGCGCGCTCGATAAGCTGATGCGCCAGGCCGTCGAGGCCGCCGCCGCCGCCGCCGAGGCCCCGCTGTGCGAGGTGCTCGAACTCGGCACCGACCGTGAATCCCTGCTCCTGCGCGAAGGGGTCGGGTGGGACGACGGCCTCGTCGGCAGCGCGCGCGTCCCGAGAGGCGGCGGCTCGCAGGCCGGCTACACCCTCCTCACCGACGGCCCCGTGCTCGTGGCGAATGTCGCCGAAGAGGCCCGCTTCAGCGCGCCGGCGCTCCTCACCGAGCACGCGGTGGCGAGCGGCATCAGCGTCACCATTCCCGGGCCGGGCGCATCGCCCTTCGGGGTGCTGGGCGTCTATCACCGCACGCCCGGCCACTTCCAGCCCGAAGACATCGGCTTCGTGCAGAGCGTCGCCAACGTGCTCAGCGCCGCGCTGCAGCGCGACCATGACGAGGCCGTGATCGCCTCCCAACTCAGCGAGATCGAGGCCGTCTACGACACCGCGCCGGTGGGGCTCGCCTTCATCGACCGAGACTACCGCTTCGTTCGCATCAACCACCTCCTCGCTGAGATCGACGGAAAGCCGATTGAGGAGCACCTCGGCCGCTCCGTCCGCGAGGTCCTCCCCACGCTAGCCGACCAACTTGAAGCGCTCTATGACCGCGTGCTTGACGGCGGCGAGTCGGTCCTGAACGTCGAGATCCGAGGATCCACGCCCCGCTACCCCGGCGAGGAGTGCATCTTCCTGGCGAGCTACGTCCCGCAGCGCGTCGAGTCGCGCATCGTCGGCATCAACGTCGTCGTGCGCGACGTGACCGAGCTGATCCGCACCCGGGAGCGGCTCGCCGAGAGCGAGCAGCGGCTCCAGCTCGCCCTCGAAGGAGGCCGGCTCGGCAGCCTCACGCTCGACCCGGAAACCGAGACGCTCTCGTTCGACGCCCGCGCCGCCGAGATCGCAGGGCTTCCCGAGACCGTGTCGCTGGAGGCCGGCTTCGAAAACGTCCATCCCGACGAACGCGCCCTCGTCGCCGACGTCATCGCGCGGGCGCTCGACCCCGGCGACGAGCAGGACGCTTACGACTTCGAGCACCGCCTCAACCGGGACGCGACGCGCTGGGTGATCTCGCGCGGGCGGTGCTTCTTCGAGACGGACGAGGAGGGGCAGCGCCACCCCGTCCGCCTCGCAGGGGTCGTCCTCGACGTGACGGCGCGCAAGCATGCCGAGGAGGCGGCCGAGCGTCGGCGTACGGAGATATCGAGCATCTACGAGTCCACGCCGGTCGGCCTGTGCCTGCTCGACCGCGAGCGCCGGTTCGTGCGCATCAACCAGCGCCTCGCCGAGATCCAGGGCCGCTCCGTCGAGGAGCACCTCGGACATGTAGCCTACGACCTGTTTGGCGACATCGCCGAGGAGGTGCGGCCCAACCTGGAAGGCGTCTACGCGACGGGCAAGGCCCAGACGAATGTGCTCTACTTGCTCCCGGTGCCCTCGTCGCCCGACGAGCGGCGGGACTGGCTCGTGAGCTACCACCCCATCCTCGACGAGGAGGGAGCCGTAGCCTACGTGAGCGTCACTGTGCAGGAGGTCACCGCGCTGAAAGAGACCCAACGCCGGCTCGAAGCGCTTACGGCGGAGTTAGAGGACCGCGTCCGGGAGCGCACGAAGCAGGTCCGCACGCTCGCCAACGACCTCACCGAGGCCGAGCAGCAGGAGCGTCGGCGCATCGCGCAGGTGCTTCACGACGACTTCCAGCAGTACCTCTACGCCCTGCAGATGAAGCTGGAGCAGATCGGCAGCGCGGGTTCGCAGGCGCAGGCCCAGCCTTTCGTGGAGCGCGGCATCGAGATTCTCGACGAGGCCATCCAAGCTGCGCGGACGCTCACGGTCGACCTCAGCCCACCCGTGCTGGCCGGTGAAGGGCTAGACCGCTCCCTCGAATGGCTGATCGCGCGGATGCGCGAAGCGTACGGCCTCGACACGGCGCTGCACGTGCGCAGCTACGCCGAACTGGACATGAGCGTCCACGTGCTCCTCTTCCAGTTCGTCCGCGAGTTGCTCTTCAACGTGGTCAAGCACGCCGGCGTGGACGGGGCTGACGTGACCGTGGAAGCCGACGGGGAGATGCTGCGCGTGGAGGTGGCAGACCACGGGCGCGGCTTCGACGAGGCGGCGCTGCAGCACGACCGCGACGAGGAGCGGGCAGGCTTCGGGCTCTTCAGCGTCCGCGAGCGCCTCCACCTCATCGGAGGGACGCTGCAGATCGTCTCCGACGCTGGCAACGGGACGCGCGTGATCCTCCGAGCACCGCTTCGGGTCTAACGCTGTACTGGCTGAACTCATCCGTCGTACATTCGCGCCCCTGTCTACCCCCACCCGCGGTCCCCCTGCGACAGCGATACCGCCATGGCCCGCCGCATCTACATCGTCGAGGATCACCCCGTCATGCGCGAGGGGTACGTGAGCATCATCAAGGGCGAGAGCGACCTGGAGGTGTGCGGCGAGGCAGCCATGGCAGAAGAGGCATTCGCTTCGATCCCGGACCTGAGCCCGGACCTGGTCTTGCTCGACCTCTCCCTGCCCGGCATCAACGGGATCGAACTGCTGAAGCGACTGCGCTCCGTCGATTTCGAAGGCTACGTGCTCGTCGTGTCCGCACACGACGACGTACTCTACGCCGAGCGCGCGTTCTCTGCCGGTGCGAACGGCTACCTGATGAAGCAGGAAGCACCGAGGGCCATCATCGAGGCGATCCGTCATGTGCTCGGCGGCCGCGTCTTCGTGACGGAGTCGTTTCGAGATGTGCTGATGACGCGCCTCATGGGCCGCCCCGGTGGCCTCGGTGACACCGGCGGAATCCCTGGTGTCGAGCAGTTGACGGACCGCGAACTCGAAACCTTCGAGCACGTCGGAGGCGGCCTCACGAGCAAAGAGACGGCAGAGCGGATGCAGATCAGCGTCAAGACGGTCGACAGCTACAAGCAGAACATCAAGCGGAAGCTGGGGCTGTCGAGCGCTACAGAGTTGCTCCAACAGGCTGTCCTCTGGCGCGAATCCTCACTGCGCTGACGAGCGGCGGCTCAAGAGCTGTCCGAGGTCGCAGCGCCTCCGTGCGGCCCCAACGGTGTTCATCTCTGCAGGCACATCGAGGCTCAGCAGCGTTCACGACGTAGCGGATGCGTCGGCTGCCTGCGCTACGCGGGGCACGAGGGGAAGCATTCGCTCGGTCTTCTCGTCCGACCCCCTGACTGCCGGATACGCGAGGGTGACCCACTCCAAGGAAGACGCACCATTCGAGGACGGCGCACCCCCCGGCAGTTCCGAGGTAGGGGCCGTCGTCACGATGGACACGAACCGGTTGATTTCGAGGGTGTCCAGGATGTCAGCCAGGTACTCCCTGACTGTTATCGGACGCTGAAGGCGGAATGACCAGGCGCTAGCGTAGTGCGCTTCGAGAAGGCTGACAGCCTCCGTGATCGGAACCTGCTGAGCGGGGGAGACTGCGGGGGCCTGCCGGAGCTTTCCGCTGCGTCGCACGACTCGAGCGGTGGTGTCGCCCGTGCTGGAAGACTGGCGAGCGTGCTTCACGCGTCTGCGCGAGAGGCTGTCGGAAGGAAGCCGGTCGACCGAAATCTTGTCTGTAGCCATGTGGGTCCTCAGTTAGCGCGCCAACAGAAAGGAAGGAGGATGCCGCGAAACCCTGCATGCGGTGTAGCCCCCAGTGAGATGGACCCGATAGTAGCGCTGCAAGCGACCACGCATGACCGAGCCATTTCGCAAACGCGGTACAGGTATTTTCTGAACATATACAGACTCATACGAAGTGTTGGGATACTCGCGCAAATCTGCCTTGGCATATGCATGCGAAACCAGCATCAAGACATCAGAAGTCTGTCTACCGATTACCGGAACCCGCTACGGACTACCACGAGCGTGCGCAGTCCTATCGATGCTGGCCTCTTCGCCGACAGCGGCACTGCTGACCACGCCGACAGCGACCTACTCCCTCGCAGCTTCGCCCGTGGGGACTGAGCTGAGCAAAGACCCTCTACCGTCGCCCGGTGGCGAACCGGCGGAGTCCAACAGGCGAGGGCGCGGCTGCTTCGGCAGCCGTGCCCTCGCTTGTCTTGGTAACTCGGTGGGCAGTGAGGGACTCGAACCCCCGGCCCCCTCGGTGTAAACGAGGTGCTCTAAACCAACTGAGCTAACCGCCCTGGTGAAACGACGAGTGACGAACGACGAGTGTCGAACAGGCGGCCTCTCGGTATGCGGCGCTCGTCACTCATCGCTGTGCAGAGCGGGAAACGGGACTCGAACCCGCGACCCTCAGCTTGGGAAGCTGATGCTCTACCAACTGAGCTATTCCCGCGCTCTGCGCCGGCCTCGGCGGAAGCGCTCCGCGGGCCGGCGTGCAGGGGGGCAACTTAATCGCATTCTCTGCGAAAGTCAACGGCCGGGCCGGCTCCTCCCCTCCCCTTCCGTATGTTTCTACGCTCCGCTCGCCGCATCCCGACGCCGGACCGCGCGCGCTGCCCGGAAAGCTACGTCACCGCTCCGCCCCACGCTTCGTACCTGTCATGAAAAGAACCTACCAGCCGAGCCGCCGCAAGCGCGCCAACAAGCACGGCTTCCGCTCGCGCATGGCCTCCAAGAACGGCCGCAGCCTCCTCGCACGCCGCCGCGCCAAAGGCCGCAAGCGCCTCACCGTCAGCGACTCCAAGCCCGGCAAGTGATCCGGTGGCCGGCCCGCCGACCCAGGAGACTGGGCACTACCGGCTTCCGCGCGCGGCCCGGCTCAAGCGGCAGCGCCTGATCCGGCCGCTCTTCGACCGTCGCCGGAAAGACGTACACGCGGTCCGGGTCGGCACGCTCCTGGTCCGCTACCGACTCGCCGCGCCCGAGGACGTGAGCTTTGCAGTACCGCTTCAGGTTGGCTTTGCGACGGGGCGGCACCTCGGCTCGAAGCCGACGCGCAACCGGATCAAGCGGCTGCTGCGCGAGAGCTTCCGGCTCCACCAGCAGACCCTTGCCGACGCCTTCGCGGACCGACCGGAAACGCTGACGCTCATGGTGCTCTACCGAGGCCGCACCGAGGGAGCCAGCGCCGCGATCCGCCGCGACCTACCCGAGGCGCTCTACCGCATCGCCGCCGACTTTGCCGAGCCCTCCCACCAGGAGGCGTAAACTCCACACCCAAGTGAAACGGCCCGCACGCGACTCCGTACCGCGCTCGAACCTGACGAACCTCGCATGTCACTGAACCAGGAACCGGGCCTCGACCGCACCGGCGTCATCGGGATGATCCTCATCTCGATCATCATGGCCGTGTGGCTCGTCTACTTCAGGCCGCAACCGCCGCCGCCCGGACCTGCGGATTCTGCACGCCCAGACTCGCTCGAAGCCGCCGAATCCGTAGCCCCACCGGAGGTCGGGCCGGACGAAGGCATAGTGGTGCCGGTCGACTCGGCGTTTGCAGCGGTCACCACGGGCGAGGCGCGGGCGATCACGGTCGAGACGGACCGCTACCGCGCCGTGTTCTCGACCCAGGGCGCGACGCCGACTTCGTTCGTGCTGAAGAACTACAACGTCGCGGGCGAAAGCGGCGCGCCGGTCGAGATGGTGTCGTCCGAGGACGGGGCGCTCGCGCTCGCCTTCACGCCGCCGCAGGGGCGCTACCTCGACACGCGCGTGCTCTTCTTCGAGACGCCCGGTCTGAGCAGCGACCGGCTCGCCGTCACCGACGCGCCACGCGAACTGAGCTTCGAGGTTGCCCTGCCCGGCGGGACGCTGCGCCAGACCTACACCTTCTCCCCCGACACCTACGAGATCGGCCTCCGCGTCGAGGAGGTCGGCGGCACGCTGCTCTCGGCGTCCGGCGGGTACGAGATCGCCTGGGACGGGTCGATCCCGTTCGCCGAAGAACTGAGCGGGCTCGACGCGACGGCGTCCGGGGCCTACGCCCGCAGCGGCGGCGAAGTCGAGAAGATCAACCTGGCCTCGGACGCGGCCGGCTCGCAGCGGCTCAACGGAGCCGTCGACTGGGTGGCGGTCAAGAACAAGTACTTCGTCGCCACCGTCCGCCCAGAGTCGCCCTCCGACGGGGCCGAGCTTGAAGGCAACCGCGTCGGCGAGATCGGCGACCTCGAGTTCGCCGAGGACTTCTCGGCCCGGCTCGACATGCCGCGGCCTCGGGGGGAGGCGAACGACTTCCGCCTCTACGTCGGCCCGATGGAGTTCGACCGGATCGCGGCGTTCGATCCCGACCTCTACGACGTGATCGACTACGGCTTCGGGGCGTTCATGACGCGGCCCATCGCCAAGTACATCATCTCCCCGTCATTCCGCTTCCTTGGCGGCCTGCTCCCGAACTACGGCCTCGTCATCATTCTGTTCGGCATCCTCGTCAAGCTGCTCCTCTACCCGCTGACGAAGGTGTCGTACAAGAACACGGCGCGGATGCGCGAGCTGCAGCCGAAGATGGAGGTCATCAAGGAGAAGTACGCCGACGACCCTCAGAAGCAGCAGGAGGCGATGATGAAGATGTACCGCGAGACGGGCGTCAACCCGCTCGCCGGCTGCCTCCCCCTCCTCCTCCAGTACCCGATCATCATCGCGCTCTGGCGCTACTTCCAGAACTCGATTGTCATCCGGCAGGAGTCGTTCCTCTGGGCGGCCGACCTCTCGGCCCCGGACCCGATCCTGGGCCTGCCGTTTGCGATCCCGTTCTACGGCGACTTCGTGGCGGGCTTCACGCTCATCATGGGCCTCACGATGATCGTGCAGATGAAGGTCTCGATGCCGGACAGCGGCGGGACGCAGGCGAAGGTGATGATGTACTTCCTGCCGCTGATCCTCTTCGTCGTCTTCAACCGCCTCGCCTCGGGCCTCAGCCTCTACTACCTGACCTTCAACGTCCTGACGATCGTACAGCAGAAGCTGATCAACAAGGAGGTGGAAACCGCCGCCGCATCCGGCGACGCCCCGAAGGCGAAGAAGCCGAGCCGCAACGGCCGGGCCCGCGCGAAGACGAACGGGCAGGCCACGAAGCGGAAGAAGCCCCGCGCCAAGAAGTCGTAGGTCGCGTGGTCCTAGTCGCTGACACGATTGCCGCGATTGCCACGGCGCGGGGCCGCGCAGCCCTCGCCGTCGTCCGCTGTTCCGGCCCCGAAGCCGTCGCCCTCGCTGACCGCCTGTTCCCGTCGAAGGACCTCGCCGCGGCCGGCTCGCACACGGCCCACGTCGGGTTCGTCACGACGCCCGAGGGCGAGCGGATCGACCAGGTCGTGGTGACGCTGTTTCGAGCGCCGCGCTCGGCAACGGGCGAGGACGTGGTCGAGGTCACCTGTCACGGCGGCGACGTGGCTCCGCAGCTCATCCTCAAAGCACTCCTCGATGCCGGGGCACGCCTCGCTCGGCCCGGCGAGTTCACCGAGCGCGCCTTCCTGAACGGCAAGCTCGACCTCGCGCAAGCCGAGGCCGTGGCCGACCTTATCCACGCGCAGTCGTCGCTTGCGCACCGCGTCTCGCTGAGCCACCTGCAGGGTCGCTACTCCGAGGCCGTCGCTGCCGCCCGGCAGGAGTTGCTCCAAACCTGCGCGCTCGTGGAGCTAGAGCTGGACTTCGCTGAGGAAGACGTCGAGTTCGCGGACAAAGCCCAACTCGAAGCGCTCCTCGGCCGCACGGCCTCCCTCCTCTCGCGGCTGCTCGACTCGTACCGCCTCGGCGCGCTCGTGCGCGACGGCGTCCGCGTCGTCATCGGCGGCCGGCCGAACGCGGGCAAGTCGACGCTCCTCAACGCGCTCGCCGGGCACGACCGCGCGATTGTCAGCCCGACCCCCGGCACGACGCGGGACGAGATCGAGGCTGAGGTCGAGATCGGCGGGCTCAGCTTCCGGTTCGTCGACACCGCCGGGCTGCGCGAGACCGAAGACGCCATCGAAGCCGAAGGCGTCCGCCGCACCCGCGACGCCATCGCCCGAGCCGACGCGCTGCTCTACGTCTTCGACGCCACGCTCGGCCTCGACGCTGAGGAGCGCGACTGGCTCGACTGTTTCACGGTGAAACGTAGCGAAGGTAGACTCAACGAAGCTCAACGCAGCGAAGTAGAGGTGGAAGCAGCCACGCAGCCCGGGCCGCCGATTCTGCTCGTCGCTAACAAGCAGGACCTGCTTGAAGAGGCTACCGACGACGCTGCTTCTAGCTTTCCCCTTTTCTTCGTCTCGGCGCGCCATGCGCTCACCGATGGAGAGCTGCTGGACCCACTGCGGTCCTGGCTCGTTGATGCGGTGCTCGGCGACCTGTCGGACGCCGAGGCTACGCCGGTCGTGGTCAATCAGCGGCACCGTCAGCACCTCGGCCGGGCGCTCGACGCGGTGCATGCCGCGGGGCAAGCACTGGCAACCGGGGCCACAGGCGAAACGCTCGCGCTCGACCTCCGCACCGCCCTGCACGAACTCGGGTCCATCACCGGCGAGATCACCAACGATGACGTGCTCGGTGCCATTTTCTCGCAGTTCTGCATCGGGAAGTGACCTTGCGTGTTTCACGGTGAAACGGCTTCTCCGGCGCTCCAGCGCACCACCGCACATAGTAGTCCCGATTCAAGACGTTAGTATTTTCTTCTCAACAACCGTCTTTACGACTTGATCGTTATGCTTAATCCCGACCAGTTCGATGTGATCGTTGTCGGCGGTGGCCATGCCGGAGCCGAGGCTGCACATGCTGCTGGCCGCATGGGTGCCCGCACGCTGCTCATCACGATGAGCCTCGAAGCGCTCGGGCGGATGTCCTGCAATCCCGCGATCGGCGGCATCGGCAAAGGCCAGATCGTCCGCGAGGTCGATGCACTCGGCGGGTTGATGGGCCGCGTGGCCGACCGCTCCGGGCTTCAGTTTCGGATGCTGAACCGGAGCAAGGGACCGGCGGTCTGGAGTCCGCGCGCCCAGAGCGACCGCACGCTCTACGCCACCGCGGTCCGCGAAGCGCTCGAAGCCGTCCCTACCCTCTTCTTCCGACAAGACATGGCAACGGACGTGCTCGTCGAAGACGGTCGCGTGACCGGTGTGGAGACGCAGACAGGCCAGGTCTTCCGCGCCCGGTGTGTGATCCTCACGAGCGGCACCTTTCTCAACGGCACGATCTACATCGGCGAGCAGCAGCATGGCGGGGGTCGGGCGGGCGAGCGCGCCGCCACGGGCATCAGCGCAAGCCTGGAGCGGCTCGGCTTCGAGATCGGACGTCTCAAGACCGGCACCCCACCCCGCGTCGACGGTCGCACCATTGACTACGCCAGCCTGGAGGAACAGCCCGGCGATGAGACTCCGAGCCCGTTCTCGTTCATGACGGACGCGCTCCCGAGCCAGCAGCGCTCGTGCTGGCTGACGTACACCACTCCCGCCGTTCACGAGACACTCCGCACAGGCTTCGACCGCAGCCCTATGTTCGCCGGCCGGATTCAGGGCACGGGGCCTCGCTATTGTCCGTCGATCGAGGACAAGATCGACCGGTTCGCAGGCAAGAGCCAGCACCAACTCTTCCTCGAACCCGAGGGGTGGGACACGTACGAGGTCTACGTCAACGGCTTTTCGACGTCGCTGCCGGAGGAGGTCCAGATTGCGGCCCTCCAGCAGGTACCGGGCATGGAGTACGCCCATATGCTTCGTCCCGGCTATGCTATCGAGTACGACTATTTCCCGCCCTACCAGCTCCGTTACAGTCTCGAAACAAAGGCGGTGCGAGGTCTCTTCTTCGCTGGGCAGATCAACGGTACGACGGGCTACGAGGAGGCAGCTGCCCAGGGCCTCGTCGCCGGCGTCAATGCCGTCCGGCACCTCGGCGACGCCGGCCCGCTCGTCCTTCAGCGCTCGCAGGCGTATGTCGGCGTCCTCGTCGACGATCTCGTGGCTAAAGGCACCGAGGAGCCGTACCGGATGTTCACCTCGCGCGCCGAGCACCGCCTCCTGCTCCGGCAAGACAACGCCGACCAGCGCCTCACGCAGCTCGGCTACGACCTCGGCCTGGTCTCCCGTGAGCGTCTCGACCGAGCGCACGGGAAACGGGAAGCGCTCACCGCTACCCTCGCAGCGCTCCGGGCCACGCCCGTCGCACCCGATGCGGCGAACGGCTATCTCGAACGGGTTGGCACCGCGCCTATCGCCACGCCTGTTCGACTCGACCGGCTCGTCTCCCGTCCCGAGGTCTCACTGCCCGACCTGCTAGAGTTCCTCGGGCAGGAACATATCGTGACGCCCGCTCCGGGTATGGAATCCACCGCTCATCTAGCAGAGGTCGAGATCAAGTACAGGGGTTATCTCGACCGCGAGCAGGAGCTCGTGGAGAAGATGCACCAGATGGAAGGATGGACCATCCCATCTGGTGTGGACTACGGTGCCATCAGCAGCATCACGATGGAAGCACGCGAGAAGCTCACTCTCATTCGCCCGGACACGCTAGGTCAGGCCTCGCGCATCAGCGGGATTAGTCCGGCCGACATCTCTGCCCTCACGGTTTTGCTCAAGAGCGGTCGTTTCACAAAGAGCACCCCCAGTGTTTCACGTGAAACACAGGTTCTCCCCTCGTGAAATGGCTACCCTCTTCACCGACACGCTGCTCAGGGAGGACCAGCGCGGAATGCTAGCCGAGTTGGAGGCGCTTGCACTTCGGCTTAACCGGCAACTCAACCTGTACTCCAAAGAGAGCACGCAGCACTTTCGGGAGCGCCACCTGCTGCACTGTCTAGCGCTGGCCTCACGCCCTTTTCCACCTGGCTCCGATGTCGTCGACTGGGGCACCGGAGGCGGGATGCCTGGCCTCCCCCTCGCCATCGCGTTTCCCGAGACCACCTTTCATCTCGTGGACTCAGTCGGCAAGAAGATCCGAGCCGTCGAGACTATGGCGCGCAGGCTCGAGCTGCCGAACGTGCGCACCTATCACAGCAGAGCCGAGCAGTGGCAGGGGTCCGCGAGTTACAGTGTTTCACGTGCAACATCACCGCTTGCTACACTCTGGGCGTGGCACAGCCGCTGCTTCTCTCCGCTCGATGCCCCCTCAGACCACTGGAAGCCCGGTCTGATCTGTCTCAAGGGTGGTGATCTGACAAACGAGCTAGCAGAACTCCGCGATATGCATTCCGGACTGCGCGTCGAAAACTGCCCCCTTCTCCCCTTGCTTGGCGCTCCGTACTTCGAGAGCAAGGTGATTGTCACGGTGCACGCCGAGTCGTCATCCTAGGCTAAAAGTTCAGGCCAACGAGTAGTGAGGTCGTTCGGGTGAAGACGTCGGTGGAGTTGCCCCGGAGGGCTGCATCTGGTTCTAGTATGTTTCTTAAGCCGCGGCTGAACCGGACGCCGAACACCAGGTCCAGGGTCTCCAGCGTGAAGTTGAAGTCGCTGCCCACCACGAAGCCTAGGTCCGGCGATACCAGATCACTGGCCCGCTCCGAAGCGCCCTCCCCCACCTCATCGATGCGCACACGCTCCGCGAGTTCAAAGCCCGCGAACGGCCCGACGTACGGGTCGATCCGCAACGCACCCACGTAAAGCGGGTATTTGAACAGCAGGGGCATCTCGATGTAGGTCAACTCCACGACAGGCTCAGCGCTGCCGACCTGCATCGGATCTGTAGGGCGAAAGCCCTTTTGCATATAGAGTATCTCTGGCTGAACAATGATGCCGTACCGGAGCGGTACAGCACCGTAGATGCCCGCCGCAAAGCCTGTTCTGCGCTCGGCACCATTGACTGAAGCGAAGTCGCCAGTGAGCGTGGCGGTGCTGATGCCGAGCCGAATGCCAAACGTGTTCTGCGCCGAGGCCAAAGAGCTGTATCCCGCCGCAACGAGACCGAGCACAAGGAGGAAAAACGGTCGCATGGAGTACGTCGAATAAAGGGACGGGAGCAAGGAAAAACGCACAGCAAGAAACCACCAGAAGACGCAAAAAAAGGCGGGGCACGAACTTTTACCCGCGAACCGAACGGGTCTCTATGCGTTGACATTTTAATGTCACACCTCACCGGAATCTCGATGTCCCAGTCCGACCGCACGCTGAACAAAACGGAACGGCTCTTCGCCCTGGTCCTGCTGCTCCAGAACCGTCCCAACATGACCTCGAAGGACCTCGCCGAGTACTTCGAGGTCAGCCGGCGGACCATCTTCCGCGACCTCCGCACACTCGGCGAGTCGGGCGTGCCGCTCACCTATGCTGACGGCGGCGGGTACGAGATCCTCGAGGGCTACCAGCTTCCGCCGCTGATGTTCACCGCCCGCGAGGCCGCCACCCTCCTCGTCGGCACAGCGTTCACTAAGATCCAGCCCGACCAGTCGCTTCGGACCGACGCTGACGACGTGGCGCTCAAGATTCGCTCGGTCCTTCCCGGCCCGATCCGCGACTACATCGACCGGCTGCAAGAGAGCACCGTCATTGCGCCCTACATCCGCAACCTCGAACCCGGCCAGGGCGCGCACGACGATGAGGGCCGGTGGTACGACCTCAGCGAGGCCGTGGCGAAGCAGCGCTGCGTCTACATGGACTACTACGTCGCCAGCCGCGACGAACTGACGAAGCGCAAGGTGAATCCGCTCGGGCTGGTTTACTACTCCGACTCCTGGAACCTGATCGCCTACGACCACCTCCGGGGAGACGTCCGCAACTTCCGGCTCGACCGGATCAGGAAGATGCGGATGATGATGGACACCTTCAAGCGCCCGGAGGACTTCGACCTGAACGAGTACCTTAAGGAGAAGGGGTCGAACCCGCGAAGTGAGCGGATCACGCTTCGGTTCAACCCCCGCGCCTACCGCTGGGCCAAGCGCGGCATCCCAGCCGAGATCGAGGAGGAGGTCGCAACCGACGACGGCGTGCGGGTGACGTTCTACTTCGAGAACATCGGCTACATCGCGCAGTGGCTGCTTCGCTACGGGACCGATGTTGAGGCTCTGGAGCCGGACGCGCTGCGGGAGACGCTCCGCGAACGGGCGACCCGCCTCGCCGAGCACTACGGTGCTGTACCCGTCGAAGCATAGGACCAATCTATTCAGACTTTTAGACCCTGGCCGATCGTCTGAGAGCCGTTCGCAAAAACGGCTCCAGCCGAGCACGCTCCGCTGTCGGGAAACTACAGCTAGAGCGCGAGCGCTTCGGCGGGACGCAGCCGCTCTAGCAGGCGCTTCGCCGTGGCGAGGTCGGGGACGTTCTGGATGATCGCACGGAGTTTGCCGCCGGGCGTCTCCTTCATCACGTAGCGCCGGTCGAGGCCGCCGAGTGCTTCGAGAAGCGGATGGAACGTCGATTCGTAGAAGTGCGGGTCGGCGTCCTGAGTAGGGAGATCGAGGAAGAGGCGCTGGTTTTTGAACTGCACGCGGGGGAGCCGGAGCGCCTGCGCGTCGGCCTTCATCTCGGCGGCGGTGAGGAGCGCGTCGACTTCTTTCGGGATCGGGCCGAAGCGGTCGCCGAGTTCTTGCCGGAACGCGGCGAGGTCGTCGGGGGCGCGGAGGTCGGCAAGGCGGCGGTAGAGGTTCATCCGCTCGGTGCCGTTGGAGACGTACGCGGTCGGGATGAACGCGTCCTCAGACACATCAATCGTTGCATCGCCAGACGGGGGCGGAGCCTCGTCCGCGAAGAGGTCGCTGAACTCTTCGCCGCGCAGCTCCTGCACGGCCTCTTCCAGGATCCGGTGGTAGGTCTCGTAGCCGAGGTCTTC
Organism: Bacteroidota bacterium; assembly: GCA_038746285.1. Lineage (NCBI taxonomy): Bacteria > Pseudomonadati > Bacteroidota > Bacteroidota bacterium. The sequence continues at coordinate 43,971 of JBCDKT010000001.1, read as the reverse complement.
GATGAATCCGCTCTGCTCGGCCCCAAGCATCGCGCCGGCACCCCGGATGTCCATGTCGCGCATGGCGATGTTGAACCCACTGCCGAGGTCGGAGAACTCCTCGACGGCCTGGAGCCGCATCCGGGCCTCGCGCGTGAGCGTGTGGACACTCGGCACGAGGAGGTAGCAGAACGCCTTCTGCGCACTGCGCCCGACCCGCCCGCGGAGTTGGTGCAAGTCTGCCAACCCGAACCGCTCAGCCCGGTCGATGATGATCGTGTTGGCGTTCGTCACGTCGATCCCGCTCTCGACGATGTTAGTCGAGACGAGCACGTCGAACCGGTGCTGGATGAAGTCGTGCATCACGTTTTCGAGGTCGGACGCCTTCATCTGCCCGTGCGCAACTTTAATGCGCACGTCCGGCACGAGCGCCTGGATCATAGCCGACATCTCCTCAATCGTTTGCACCCGGTTGTGGACGAAGAAGACCTGCCCGCCTCGATTTACTTCGTACGAAATAGCATCTCGTATAAGGTCTCTATCGAAGGTATGAATCTCCGTGACAACCGGCTGCCGGTTCGGCGGTGGGGTATTCATAATCGAGAGGTCACGCACGCCGAGGAGCGAGAACTGGAGCGTCCGCGGGATTGGGGTCGCGGTCAGCGTGAGGGTGTCCACCTCGGCGCGCATTGCCCGCAGCCGCTCCTTCACCGCGACCCCGAACCGCTGCTCCTCGTCGATGATGAGCAGCCCGAGGTTTTTGAAATTGACCTTCTTGCCCGCGAGCCGCTGGGTGCCGATCACGATGTCTACCTCGCCGCGCTCGATCCGGCCGAGCGTCTCTTTCTGCTCGGCGGTCGTGGCGAACCGCGAAAGTTGAGCGATACGCACCGGATACCGGCCTAAACGCTCTGAAAACGTCTCAAAATGCTGGAGTGCGAGGATGCTGGTCGGGACGAGGACGGCGACCTGCTTGCCGTCCTGCACGGCCTTGAACGCTGCCCGGACCGCCACTTCGGTCTTGCCGAACCCGACGTCGCCGCAGACGAGCCGGTCCATCGGGACCGAGGCTTCCATGTCCTCTTTGACCGCGCTCGCCGCGAGGGCCTGGTCGGGGGTGTCTTCCCACTTGAACGACGCCTCAAGTTCGCGCTGCCACACCGAGTCGGGTGCGAAGCCGAAGCCCGGGCTCGCCTTGCGCTTCGCATAGATCTTGACGAGGTCGCGGGCGATGTCTTTGACTCGCTTCTTGGTACGGCTTTTCGCCTTCTCCCATTGTCCGCTTCCGAGCTTAGTCAGTCTCGGCTGGTGTCCTTCCTTACCCGAGTACTTGTGCAGCTTGTGCAGGGCGTTTACGTTGACGAATAGCTCATCGCCGCCGAGAAACTGGAGCTTGACGGCCTCCTGCTTTTTGTCGCGGACCGTGATCGTGTGTAGGCCGGAGAAACGCCCGATGCCGTAGTCGATGTGGACGACGAAGTCGCCGGGGCTGAGGCCCTGGAGGTCGCGGAGCGAGAGGCCGCCGCGGACGCGCTTGCGGTTGCGCGCCGTCGGGCGGTGGTGGCGGTTGAAGACCTGGTGGTCGGTGTAGACCGCGAGCCGCTCGTCGGGGAGGACAAACCCCTCGTGGAGCGACTCGACGGTGAGCGCAGCGTCCGGCTCGTGCTCCTCGTCGCCGAGGAGTTCGCGGAGGCGGGCGCGCTGGCCCTGGCTGTCGCAGAGGACGTGCGCCTCGAACCCACGGTCTTTGAGTTCGGCGAGGTGCTCGCGGAGGCGGCGCACGTCGGCGTTGAAGTCGGGCTGCGGTTGGGCATCGAGCGCGAATGTCCGGTCGGCGTCGTCGGAGAACGTGCCCAAAAGCAGGGCAGGGCGGTCGGACAGCTTGTCGCCGAGCGCGTCGCCGGTGAGGTAGAGCCGGTCCGGCGGCGGAGCCTCGTCGTCCTCGAGCGCAGCAAAGGCGTCGGCGGCCTCGGCGTAGACGGCATCAGCGCGCTCGCTGAGCCGGACGGAGTCGAAGAGCGCGAAGAGGGTGCCGCCGGGAAAGTAGTCGAGCAGAGCGACATGCGCGACCGCGTCGAAGGCCGGCGCGTCGAGGTTGGGGACGATCCGGGCCTGCCTCAGACGGCTGACCGAGCGCTGCGTCTGCGGGTCGAACTCGCGGACCGAGTCGATCTCGTCGCCGAAGAACTCGATGCGGACGGGGTAGTCGCCCGCGAAGGGGTAGACGTCGAGGATGCCGCCGCGGAGCGCGATCTCGCCCGGCAGCTCGACGAACTCGGCAGCCTCGAACCCTTGCCCGACGAGCCGCTCCACGAGGGCCTCCGGCCCGACCTCGTCGCCGACGCGGATCGTGAGGGTCTCCTGGGCGACCGTCTCAGGGGGCGCGACGAGTTCGGCGACGGCCTCGACGCTCGTCACGACGGTTCCGGCGAAGCCCTCCTGCAAGCGCTGGAGCACGTCGGCTCGGCGGATGAGCGCGGCGCTTTCGGCCACCCGGTCGCGGTCGTAGGGTGCCTGCCCGGTCGGCGGGAAGAGCAGCACCTCGGTGTCCTCGCCGAGGAGTTGTTCGAGGTCGCTCTGGAGGTAGGTCGCCGATTCGTGCTCGGGGAGGAGGCAGCAGAGCGGGGTGCCCGCGTCCGCGAGATCGGCGAGGGCGAAGGCCGGGAGCGAGCCGACGGTGCCGCGCAGCCGCAGCCGGTCGCCGGAGGCGAGGCTGGCCGCGTCGCGGCGAAGCTGGACGAAGAACGGCGCGGCGGCGACGCGGGTGCGAATCGAAGTGAGGGACACGAGGAGAGAGGGGTCGGTGAAACACGGGTAGGGGCGCAGCATGCTGCGCCCCTACGGTTGGGTCCTGTGCAACGAACAGGCAGCCCGACGGGTCCCTCGACGCTCACCCCGCAATCGCCTGCCGGACGAACCCGCCGGCCGCCGCGAGACGCTCGCGGGCGGCGTCAGCGGAGACCTCGGCCAGGAGCATCACGAGCGCCGTCTTGACGTGCCCATCGGCCTCGGCGAGGATGCCGGCAGCCTCCTCGTAGCCCACGCCGGTCGCCGTCATCACGATTCGCTTCGAGCGCTCGACGAGCTTCGCGTTCGTCATCTGGAGGTCGATCATCATGTTCTCGTAGACCTTCCCGAGCCGGACGAAGGCGGCGGTCGTGATCATGTTGAGGACGAGCTTCTGCGCCGTCCCGCTCTTCATCCGCGTGGACCCCATGATGACCTCCGGCCCGACCGCCGGGCACATCGCCACATCGACGACCTCGTGGAGGTCGAACGCCTCGCGCGGGTTGCAGGTCACGAAGAGCGTCGTGCACCCGAGCGCGTGGGCGTGCTTGACGGCCCCGACCACGAACGGCGTCCGCCGGCTCGCCGCGATCCCGCAGACCACGTCCCGCTCGGTCACGCCCGCCTCGCCGAGCGCGTCGCGCCCGTTCGACTCGTGATCTTCGGCCCCTTCCTGGGCGACGAACATCGCCGCCTGGCCACCTGCGATCAGGCCCTGCACCTGCTCGGGGTCGCTCCCGAACGTCGGCGGGCACTCGGCGGCGTCAAGGACGCCGAGCCGTCCGCTCGTCCCGGCCCCGGCGTAGACTAGACGCCCCCCGTTTTTGAACGCATCGACCACGAGTTCGACGGCCTCGGCGACGTACGGTAGCTCGGCGCGGACGGCGGGGACGACGCGTGCGTCCTCGTCGCTGATGATGCGGAGGATGTCCTCGGTCGAGGCCGCGTCGATCCGCATCGAGCGCGGGTTGCGGGTCTCGGTCGTGAGCGCCTGCAGTTCGCGGAAGAGGTCGGACTCAGCCATCGGAAGGAGAGGGAGTGCAGTGCGGAGGCAAATGCGTCTACGAGACGTAGGCAGAGTGCGAGAGGGACGTAGCGGCGCGCTCGACGCTCGTGGAGGCGACGAGGTCGTGGACGCTCCGGCGGCCCTGCGTGCGCCATGCAACGACGAGGTAGACGAAGACCAGCACGTACGCCGCGCCGATCCCTACCCAGTTTTCCGTCGCTAGTTCGCCGATGGCGGGGGCGAACAGGAACGCCGAGGCGTGCGTGACCTCCCACGGGACCATCTTGACTGCCGTCCGCGCCAGCGCCTGCCCCAATCCCACCGGCTCTCCGCCCTCCGCCTGGGTGCAAATCGAGAGGGAGCGCTTGCCGAGCGTCGCCCCGCTCTCGGACCGGTCCGCCAGCGTGAAGTAGACCCAGACGGGCAGCGAGAAGTTGAGGACGAGGGTGAAGTAGACCTCCTGGGGTGTGGACGAAGGCCCGAGCCCGAGCATCCATTGGACGAGGAAGCCGAGCGGCGTCAGGATGACGAAAAGCAGCGTGATGTCGATGCCGTACGCTCCTACACGCCTGAGCAGAATGGATCGCATCGCAGGGTCGACAGGCTACGCGGGGGGAGGGGTGCCGGGCCTCCTGCGGCGCAACGCGCGGGGCAGCAGCAGGGCCGAGGCAACCAGGCCCGCGCCAACGATCCACCACCAGACCCCGAAGCCGGACGGAATGGGGACTGGACTCGGGTCGCCGTAGAGGATCGGCGCGGCCCAGAAAAAGGGGCTACTGCGCAGCCCGCCGTGGGTTTCGAGGTAGTCGAGCTGCGCTTGCTGGAGGGCTACGTCTTTGCGCTCGCCGCGCGCGAGGTGGGCGTAGAACCCGTCCATCAGCTCGACCGTCGCGGCGTCGTCCACGCGCCAGAGCGTGCCGAGCGTACTCGCGGCCCCGGCGGCGCGGACGGCGTACTGCAGGCCGAGGACACCCTCGCCGAGGAGGTCGCGCCCGCGCGCCGTGCGGCACCCGCTCAGCACCACGAGGTCAGCCGCGAGCGGCTGCTGCATCAGCTCGTAGAGGTAGAGCCGCCCGTCCTCGGTGCTGTCGGGGTCGGGCGAGAGTTGGATGTAGCTCCCGAGCGGGTTGGCGTCCTCGACGAAGGCGTGCGAGGCGATGTGGAGCAGCCGCGCGTCCTCCAGGCGCTCGTAGAACCGCGACTCCGTCGCCTCCTCGTCGAGCGCGACGAAGGCCGACGGGAAGCGGCGCCCCAGGTCGGCCAGTTCGCGCGCCACGTTCGGGAGGTCCGGCGGCGCACCCTCCTCGTAGACCGAGCGTAGCGGCGAGTCGGTCTCGACCCCGCCGAAGGCGCTCCGCCCGAAGGCGACCAGGTCCGAAGCCGCTCCTGACGGGGCTTCGTCCTCCGCGAGCAGTCCCGCTGCCAGTTCAGTCGAGATCGCATGACGACGCAGCAGGAACGGGGCCGTGCCCATCGGGTCCGTGGGCGCGACGGCCTCTTCGAGCAGCAGCCCGAACGGCAGTTGGGCCAGCGGCCCCTCTGGCACGACGACGAGTCCTGCACCCTCCGGCAGGTAGGGCGCGACCGGTGCGATCAGGAGGTCGTAAAGCGTCTTCAGCGGAGCCGGGTCGAAGGCGAGGTTTAACGGGTCCACCGGGCCGCTGCCCTCCACCCAGAGCGGGCTCACGGCCGCCATCAGCGCTTCGATCCGGGCCGCGTCGAGGTCATCGGCAAGAGGCACAGCGACGAGGGTGTCGGGGCGCAGTACGAAGGCGTGTTGCGGCGCAGCGGGGTGGTAGGTGAGCAGCACCTGGCCTCGGGCGGCGAGCGTCTGCTGCATCCGGCCGAGGTCCGCCGTGACGCTCGCGCCCCCGTCTCCGAGCACGGCGGCCCGGTCCGCTTCGAGGGCCTCGATCTCCCCGCGAAGCCGAAGCCGCTCCACCGGGTCGAGGTCCGGCTCGGCGAAGCGGCGGTGGCGGGCTTCGAGCGTCGCGGTGAGGCTGTCGGCGCGGCGGCGGGTCTCCGGCGCGAGGTCGCCGAGCAGCACGCGGCGGTGGCGCAGGTCGCGCAGGACGCGGGCGCGGGCCTCGTCGAGGGCAAGGAAGGCGTCGGTCGGGCGCTGCCGCGCTAGGAGGAGGCTGACGCGGGTGAGGTAGGTGTCGTACCACGTCCCGGCCCGGCTCGCCTCGACCTCGGCGCTCAGCCCTGCCCGTTCGGCCTCGACGAGGCGGAGGGCCTGCCCGACGAGTGAGTCGGCGCGCGCGAAGTCGCCGAGACGCATCGAGGCTTGCGCGAGGCTGCCGAAGAGATCGGGGCGGCGGATCTGCACGCCGTAGCGGTCGCCCACGGCCAGTGCCTCTTCGAACGCCGCGCGCGCGGCCTCGGCCTGGCCGAGCGCAAGGTGCGTCGTCCCAACGGCCTCCCAACTCGTGATCTCTGCGCTGCGCGAGGGCCGCTGCAACCGCGCCGCGAGGTCGGCCGCCGCCTGCACCACGACGAGCGCCGAGTCGGCTTGGCCCTGCGCGAGGTAGGCATCGGCGAGGGTGATCCGTGCGAAGACCAGAAAGTGCTCGGCGCGGGGCGAGGGGAGGCCGCGCAGCAAGTCGGTCGCAGTGCGCGCCGCCACGAGGCTCCGCGCGGCTGCGTCAGGGCGACGAGACTGGCGGATCCGAAGTTCGGCCTCCCGCGTGTAGGCCCGGGCGAGGCTGACGCGGAGCTGCAGCTCAAGCTCAGGCTCGGCCCCAAGCGTGCGCTGAACCGTTTCGTAGATGGCTAGGGCCTCGTCCCACTGCCCGAGCCGGTCGTAGGCTCCGGCCAGCCCCATCCAGATGCGCGTGCGGACGGCGGGCGTCGCCGAGGCGGCATAGTCGAGCAGCCGCAGCCGCGCGCGCAGCGACTCCTCGACGCGCCCCTGCTGGTCCAGAATGAACCCCCGAAACTCCAGCATGTAGCGCACGCCGGCGGAGTCGGCCCGGAGGTACGGCCCGTCGAAGAACGTGTCGATGAGCGCCGCGACCTCGTCGATCTGGCCGGTCTCGAGGAGAATCTGCGCGTCGCGTCCGTAGGCGCGGGCGAGGTGGTTCGCCGCCGTGCTGTCGAGGGTCGGCGTCGCGGCGTAGCAGGCGCGGGCCTCCTGGAACGCACGCCGCGTCGCGGCCACCGCGAGCGAATCCGCCGTCCGGGTGTCGAGCCGGTCGAAGGAAGCCTGGGCACGCTGGAACACGGCCTCGCAGTCCGGCCGGGCAAGCACGCCGGGCATGAGCAGGAAGAGGAGAGAGAGAACGCGCATGGCAGCAAAGCGAGTGTATCCTACGCTTCCGGCCTAAGCTACCTCTTCGCAGGTAAATATGCAGCGCAATCGGCATGCGCTTTCGGATACAGGTGCCGCCGAACCCGCCCGGCAGGCACCGGTATCACCCCGCGCTCCTCTCCCACGTCCGCATGCGCCTCCGCTCGCTCCGCCTGCTCTCCTTCCGCGCCCACGCCGAGACCGAGGTCGCCTTCGCGCCGGGCGTCAACCTGATCGTCGGCCCGAACGGGGCGGGGAAGACGAACCTGCTGGAGGCCGTCCACTACCTCTGCCTGACCAAGAGCTTCCTTACCTCGACCGACACCCACGCGCTCCGGCAGGGCTGCCCCTACTTCGAGGTCGAGGGCGCGTTCGAGGGCGAGCAGCGGCCGAGCCTCACCGCTCGCCTCGTCTACGTACCCGACGAGGGCAAGCGGCTCTTCCTCAACAAGGCCCCGATCGACCGGCTCTCGGAGGTCGTTGGGCAGCTTCCGGTCGTCGTGCTCGCGCCGGCAGACGGGGCGCTGACGGCGGGCGGGCCGGAGGAGCGGCGGCGGTTCCTCGACAACACGCTCAGCCAGGCGCGGCCGACCTACCTGGGCGACCTGATGGGCTACCGGCGGGCGCTGAAGCAGCGCAATGCGCTTCTGCTGCATCATCGCCGGAGCCGCACCGCGCCCGACCCCGCCGCGCTGGAGGCGTGGAACGAAGAACTCGTCACGCTCGGGGCGCGGCTGATCGAGCGGCGGCGGCGGTTCATCGCCGAGTTCGCGGGGTTTCTGGCCGAGGCCTACGCCCGGATCGAGGCCGTAGGCGAGGAGCCGAGCATCGAATACCAGACCGCCGTGCCGCTGGCCGAGGAGACGACCGAGGCCGACATCGCCGAGGCGTTCCGGGCCACCCTCCACCGCCTCGCCCGGCGCGAGCGCGAGCGGGGCCGCACGCTCGCCGGCCCGCACCGCGACGAGCTCGTCTTCCGGCTCAACACGTTCGAGGTCCGCCCCTACGCCTCGCAGGGCCAGCACCGGACGTTCGGCCTCGCGCTCAAGCTCGCCAAGTACTTCTACCTCCGCGACCGCCTCGAAGAAACACCGCTCCTCCTCCTCGACGACGTCTTCGGCGACCTCGACCCGCGCCGGGCCGACATCTTCCTGCAGCTTCTGCAGTCCGACGCCGTCGGCCAGAGCCTGATCACCGCCGCCCGCAGCGAGCCGTTCGACGACGCCGTGGACTTCGGCGCGGAAACTCACCGGGCGATTCGCATCGTACACGGAGGAGTCGCCGCGCCCGTCGATGCCGACGTTTCGTAAGATTTCGGCGTGGCCCTCTCTCCTCTCTCTGCCTCTCTCCATCTACTCCCATCGGTCCCATGAATCCCCACCTCCGGCCCCTCTTCTTCCTGTTCCTGCTCGCCGCGCTGCCCCTCGTCGGGTGCGGCCAGGCGTCGACCAACCTCATCACCGGCGAGACCGTGCGCGGGGCGTATACCTGGCAGCAGGAGGTCCAGATCGGCCGCGAGGCCGACCAGCAGATCATCGCCCAGTTCGGTCTCTACGACGATCCCGGCCTCGAGGCCTACGTCGAGCGGATGGGCCAGGAGGTGCTCCAGACGAGTGCCTACTCCGAGCCCACCACGCCGGCCGAGATCCGCAACACGCCGTTCTACTTCCGCCTCCTCGACAGCGATGTGGTCAACGCCTTCGCCCTGCCGGGCGGCTACACGTACATCACGCGCGGCCTCCTGGCCCACCTCGAAAACGAGGCCCAGCTCGCCGTCGTCCTCGGGCACGAGATCGGGCACGTCCTCGGGCGGCACTCGTCGCAGCGAGCGCTGCGGGCGCAGCAGGGCCAGATCGGGCTGCTCGGCGCGGCGGTGCTCGGCGGGGTCGTCGGCGGCGGGGGTGTGGCCGAGGGCATCCTGAACTACGGCGGGACCGGCGTCCAGCTCCTCTTCCTCTCCAACAGCCGCGAGGCCGAGCGCGAGTCCGACCGCGCCGGCGTGGCCTACGCCGAGTTCGCGGGCTACGACGGGGCCGAGGCCGCGCGCTTCTTCCGCTCGCTCAGCCGCCTGAGCGCCCAGGGCGGCGGCAGCCTCCCCTCGTTCCTCTCGACCCACCCCGACCCGGGCGAGCGCGAGCAGACGATCCCCCAGCTCGCCGCGCAGTACGACACCGGCACCGCCGTCAACAGCGCCGCCTACCTCCGCCAGATCGACGGCCTCGTCCTCGGCACGAACCCGCGCCAGGGCTTTACTGAGAACGGCGTCTTCTACCACCCCGACCTCCGCTTCGAGTTCGACTACCCCAACGGCTGGCAGGTCGCGAATGGCGCGGCGGCGGTCCAGATCGCCGAGCAGAACGGGCGGGCGATCATCCAGTTCACGTTCGCGCAGGAATCCTCGGCGCAGGCCGCCGGGCGGGCCTTCGCCGGGCAGCAGGGGTTGCAGGTCTCGGACCAGAGCCCCACCCGCATCAACGGCAACACGGCCTACACCGTCACCGGGACGGCCAGCACGCAGCAGGGCGAGGTCGCGCTCCTCGCCACGTTCGTCGAGTATGACGGCAACGTCTTCCAATTCCTCGGGTACACCGGCGCGGGCGACCTCGGCACCTACCGCGACGCGTTCGACCGCACCGCCCGCAGCTTCGACCGCCTGACCGACAGCGACAAGCTGAACCGCCAGCCTGTTCGCCTCGACGTATTCGAGGCCAACCGGACGGCGCCGTTCCAGACGTTCCTCAGCGGCCGCCCGATGCCGACCGGTCTGGATGCCAACGGCCTCGCCATCATGAACGAGGTGTCGCTCGGCGAGCAGATCCCGGCCGGCACCCCCCTCAAGCTGCCCCAGCGCTGAACGTGCTCAGAGAAACGCACCGTTTGTACTATCGTACCACTAGGCCTTGACGCTGCCAGCAAACGCAACACTATGACCGAAACGACTGTCCGTGACCGGGTGCTCCGCGCCGTGGAAGAGATGCCAAGCGACATCACCTTTGAGGAGGTGATGGAGCGGGTCTACATGCTCCAGAAGATCGAGCGCGGACGCGAGCAACTCGCCGCCGGAGAGGGTATCCCGCACGATGAGGCAAAGCGCCGGATGAAGCGGTGGCACGAGTAATCTGGTCTCCGCAGGCGCTGGCCGACCTCGAAGCTGTCGGCGACTACCTCGCACGCGAGGCACCGACTTACGCTCAGGCGTTCGTAGACGGCGCGTTCGCTGCGGTCGAGCGCTTGGAGGTCTTCCCCAACTCAGGCCGTGCGGTGCCGGAGATCGAGGACGCTGCGCTGCGCGAGATTATCTACAAAGGCTACCGCATCTTCCACCTCGTCAGTGACGCAGAGGGCGAGGAAGAGGTAGAGATTCTCTCGGTGTTCCACTCGACCCGGCAGTTCGGTGGAAGCGAAGGGCGCGAACCTTAGCAGATCTCGGCCGGCACCCCCCTCAAGCTGCCCCAGCGCTGAGCGCAACATCGCTCTCAGCAGCAGGAATGTCCCAGTGAGAGTCCTTGCCATCGGAGCGACCGGATTCATCGGCCCTCACACCGTACGCTTCCTGGTCGAGCAGGGGCATGAGGTCACCGTGCTCCATCGCGGCGAGACGAGCGCCGACCTGCCGGCCAGCGCACGGCACATCCTCGGCGACCGCAGCAGCCTCTCTGGTATGGCTTCCGAGCTAGAGCGGTTCGCGCCAGAAGTCGTCCTCGACCTGATCCTCTACACCGAGCAGCACGCTCGCACCCTGGTCGAGGCGCTCCGAGGCCTTGCCCGACGCGTCATCGCCCTCAGCAGCGCCGACGTGTACCGGAACTACGACGGCGCGCGCGGGCAGGCGACAGCCTCGCCGGATCCGGCCCCGCTCCGGGAAGATGCCCCACTCCGCGAGACGCGGTTCCCGTACCGAGGCTGCGGCCTCCCGCAGCCGTGGGCTGACGACTACGACAAGATTTTTGGTCGAGCAGGCTGTCCTGAGCGCGCCGGACCTGCTCGGCACCGTCCTCCGGCTCCCCGCCGTCTACGGACCGGGCGACCGGCAGCACCGGCTCCGGCCGTACCTCCGGCGCATGGACGACGGCCGTCCCGCCATTCTGCTGTCGGAAAAGCAAGCGGGCTGGCAGTGGACGAGAGGCTACGTTGAGAACGTGGCGGCCGCTATCGCCCTCGCGGTGACTGACGAACGGGCAGCCGGGCGCGTCTATAACATCGGAGAGGCGACGACACCGACCGAGCGGGAGTGGGTGGGCCAGATTGGAGCGGTGGCTGGCTGGACAGGACGGATCGTCACCGTTCCGGCCGAGCGCTTGCCCGAGCCTCTCCGGCCTCCGTTTGACGTCCGCTACGGTCTCGCCACAGACACGAGCCGTATCCGCGAAGAACTGGGCTATGCCGAGCCCGTCGGTCGGCGTGAGGCCCTGAAACGAACCATCGCGTGGGAGCGGCGACACCGCGACACACTACCTCTTGACTACGCATCGGAGGACGCTGTACTTCGCGCCGAGAAGCCATAATCCATCCTGTCCCTATGCCTTCGGCGGGATGACGACGGCCTCGCCGCCAGTGCTGACTGAACCAAACGTACAGGCTCCCGTTGGAGAGGCATCTTGTTCTGCCTCCAGGACCATGAGCATCGAGGAACTCGAAACAGCCGTTACGAAACTCTCGTCGGAGGACCTTGCCCTGTTCGCCGAGTGGGTAGCGGAGTACCGGGCCAACGAGTGGGACCGGCAGATCGAAGAAGACGCCCGTGCCGGGAGGCTCGACGCGCTCGTCCGTGAGGCTGAAGCGGATATCGAGGCGGGGCGTACCCGACCGCTTCCGTGACGCACCGCACAACGGCCGGCTTCTGGAAGCAGTTCGACCGGCTGCCCGAGTCGGTGCAGCGACTGGCGCGAAAGAACTACCGCTTGCTCGAAGCCGACCCACGCCACCCGTCGCTCCACTTCAAAAAGCTGCCCGGCACATCTCCGCTGTTGTGGTCGGTCCGCATCGGGCGCGACTATCGGGCGGTGGCGCTGGATTGGATCCCACGCGGAATATGACCGAATCATCGTGCAACGCTTGCTACTCCTTCGGCGGGATGACGACGGCCTCGCCGCCGAGGGCGGTCTTGCCGGCCTCGTTGTAGGCCGTGACGCGGACGCGGACGTGTCCGAAGCGCTCGACCTTTTCGGCCACCTTGACCTCGATGCGCACCTCAGAGCCGATGGGGACGGGCCGGAGGAACTTGGCGGAGAGCGAGACGGCGACGCTGCCGTGCCCCGGATAGTCCCGGCCGAGAACTTTGGAGACGACGCCGAGCAGGAACGCGCCGTGGACGATGGGCTCACCGAAAGGCGTCGTGGCGGCGTACTCCGGGTCGAGGTGGAGCGGGTTGTCGTCGCCGGAGACGTCGGCGTAGGCTTGCACGTCGGCGGCGGAAATCGTGCGGCTCCACTCGAAGGTGTCGCCGACCTGCATGGAGTCGTAGGTGTGCTCGGGCATGGGAGGGAGACAGCGTAGGGGCGTATAGCGATACGCCCCCACGGGTGACAGGGCGAGCGGGAATCTACGCCGTGCCGAGGAAACGGCTCTGCAACTCCGGCGTCGGGAGGCGGCACGCGTCGCGCTGGCCGAACCACCGGTATCGGTTGCGGGCAACGAGGCGGTAGGCGGCGTCGCGGAGCGGGGCCGGGACGGCGAGCAGGAGGGAGAGCACCGGCCACGCCCCGCCGAGCCGCCGGGCGATCCTGAGCGCCGCTGTCGAGCGCGCCGCGCACCGCCCGCCCTCGACGAGCACCATCGTCTCCATTCCGCCGCCGACGCCGCAGCGGGCCGTCAGCCGCTGCCCGACCTCCGACTGGAGCGGGGCGAACCGGAAGACGGCTTCGGGGTCGCGGTCGATGATGAAGTTGACGGCCGCATTGCAGAGGTTGCAGACGCCGTCGAACAGGACGACGGGGTGCGCGTCGTCGACCGGCGCGGGGTCGGATAGCGGTTCGGTAATCTGCATCGGGGAACGGGCGCGAGGCCGGACTGTACCGGGAGCGTCGCCCCGTGTACCCATCGCCCCGCCCTCAGTTGCAGCCCGACCCGTCCCCATCGTCCCCCGACGCATCCGGCGGCCTCGGCGTGCTCGCCCGCGTGTTCTTCAAGCTCGGCGTGATCGGGTTCGGCGGGCCGGCGGCGCACATCGCTATGATGGAGGACGAGATCGTCGAGCGCCGCGGCTGGCTCAGCCGGCAGCACTTCCTCGACCTGATCGGCGCGACCAACCTCGTCCCCGGCCCGAACTCGACCGAGATGACGATGCACGTCGGCTACGAGCGCGGGCGGTGGCCCGGCCTGTTCGTGGCGGGCGGGGCGTTCATCTTCCCGGCGGCGCTCTCGACGGGCCTGCTGGCGTGGCTCTACGTCCGCTACGGCGAGGTCCCGGCGGTCGCGCCGTTTCTGGCCGGCATCAAACCGGCCGTGATGGCGGTCATCCTCGGCGCGCTGTGGCGGCTCGGGAAGAAGGCCGTCAAGAGCTGGACGCTGGCCGTGCTCGGCCTCGCGGTCGGCGCGGCGCTGGCGCTGGGGCTGGGCGAGCTGTGGGCGCTACTGGCGGGCGGGATCGTGGGGATGGGGGTGTTGGGAATCTGGCAGGGAAGAGCAGAAGAGCGGAAGAGCGGAGGAGGGTTCCTGCTGCCGGTTGTGCCGCAGGATTCGGTCGCGGTGGCGGTGGGGGCGACGGGGGCAGCGGCGGGCGTGTCGCTGTGGGCGCTCGGGCTGTTTTTCCTCAAGGTCGGCGCCGTCCTCTACGGCTCGGGCTACGTGCTCATCGCCTTCCTCGAAGGCGGACTCGTCGAGGACTACGGCTGGCTCACCGAGCAGCAACTCCTCGACGCGATTGCGATCGGTCAGTTCACGCCGGGGCCGGTGCTGACGACGGCGACGTTCATCGGCTACGTCCTCGGCGGCGTGCCCGGCGCGGCCGTCGCCACGCTCGGCATCTTCCTGCCCGCATTTGTGTTCGTCGGCATCCTCAACCCGGTCGTGCCCCGCCTGCGCGACTCGCGGTGGACGGCGGCATTTCTCGACGCCGTCAACGTGAGCGCGGTCGCCCTGATGGCCGTCGTGACGCTGAAGCTGGGCGCGGACGTGCTCGTCAGCCCGGGCGCGTGGGTGATCTTCGCCGTCGCCGCGGTGCTCGCGCTGCGGTTCAAGGTCAACGCCGCCTGGATCGTCCTCGGCGGGGCGCTCGCGGGGTGGGTGCTGACCTGAGAAACTGTTTGGGGAAGGAGCGGGAAGCCGAGACCGAGCGAGTCCGACCGCCGCAAGGAGCGCGAAGCAGCCGATGCTGAGGCATCGGCGATGGAGCGCGACGCCGCAGCGGGTGGCCATAGCCGGTCGCAGGCCGCGACTTTCGTTCGCCAAACAGTTTCTGAACCCGCCACGGCGCGCGGCGTATCTGGGCCGCCTTCGCCTCGGCTTCATGTGACCCCGCGCGGCCCGGCGTCGGCTTCCATTCGGCCTCACCCTGCCTCGTCTGTGGAACGCTTCTTCGACGCCCTCCGCCCGCTCATCCGCGCCGTCGTCCGGCGTCCGCTCGCGGTCGTTCTGCTCGGCCTCGCACTGTCCGCTGCGGGCCTCCTGGCGGCGTCCGACCTGCGAATCGACACCGACCTCGCGAACCTGCTGCCCGAGGACTACGCGAGCGTCCAGGCCCTCGAACGGCTCCGCGAGACGGTCGGCTCGGAAACGCCGGTCGATGTCGGGATCGAGAGCCCGTCGTTCGAGGCGAACCTCGCCTTTGCCGAGGCGCTGATCCCCGAGGCGCTCGCGCTGCGGGCGGGCGACGAGCCGCTGTTCTCGCGCGCCGAGTTCCGCAAGGACACGACGTTCCTCGCCTTCAACGCGCTCTACTTCGCCTCGGGCGAGGAGCTGGACCAACTCGAGGCCTTTCTCGAAACCGAGGCCGAGGACGCCCGCCTCGCTGCCAACCCGTTCTTCGTCGACCTCGACGACGACCTCGGGCTGGAGGACGAGGAAGACACTGAGGGCCTCGAAGCCTCGCTCGGCAACCTGCAAGTGCAGGAGTACCCGGTCTCCCCAGACTCGACCGTACTCGCCGTCCGCCTCTTCCCGACGGGTGCGCAGTCCAACATCGGCGGCATCCGCACGACCTACCGGCGGCTCGACTCCCTCGTCGCCGCGCTCGGCCCGGCGGGCTTCCAGCCGGAGATGGAAGTGACGACGGCCGGGCGGCTCCTCCGGCAGCAGATCGAGATCGACGCCATTACGGACGACGTGCGCGGCAGCTTCGGGCTGGGCGCGGGCGCGGTGCTGCTCTTCGTCGTGCTCTACTTTTTCTACAAGGCGCTCCAGGTGCGCGGCGTCCGGCGCGAGACGATCCTCAGCGAGCTGGCGCGGCTCCCGGTGACAGCGCTGATGATCGGGCTGCCGCTCGTGATGAGCCTCGCGTGGACCTTCGGCGTCGCCGGCGTCGCCTTCGGGACGCTGAACCTGATGACCTCGACGCTCGCGCTCGTCCTCTTCGGGCTCGGGATCGACTATGGGATCCACTTCTACGCCCGCTACGCCGAGGAGCGCGGCGCGGGCTGCACGGTCGAGGACGCGGCCGAGACCACGTTCGTCTCGACCGGCCTTGCGGTCGCCGTGAGCGCCCTCACCACCTCGGTCGCCCTCTTCGCCCTCACGATTGCCGACTTCCGGGGCTTCAGCGAGTTCGGGCTGATCGGCGGCGTGGGGATCCTGTTCGCGCTCGTGGCGATGCTCGTCGTCCTCCCGGCACTCCTCGCCCTCGCCGAGCGGTGGGGCCTGCTCCGGCTCGATCCGCGCCTAGATGTCGATTCAGGCGAGGCCGTCTTCGCCTCTGACCCGCGCCCGTTCCCGGCCGTCAAGCCGGTCCTCGCCGCGAGCGCCGTCGCCGTCGTGCTCTCGGTCCTCGCGCTGCCGCAGGAGCGGTTCGAGTACAACTTCAGCAGCCTCGAACCGGAGTACCGGGCCTACTACGACCGCGCCGACCGCATCCGCCCCGCGCTCGGCGGCAGCGGTGGCCGCCGCAACCCAGCCTACCTCGTCCTCGACGACACCGCCGACGTGCAGCCCGTCGTGGACGAGCTCCGCCGCCGCGCCGAGGAGGACACCCTCATCCTCGCTGTCGAGAGCCTCCAGGAGCGCTTCCCGACGACGCCCGCCGCGTCGCGCGCCAAGCTCGCTCGCCTGGACGGCATCCGTGACCTCACGAACGATCCGTTCCTGCGCCAGGACACGACGGGCCAGATCGCCCGCGTCCGCCGCGCCGCCAGCACGACGGAGCCGATCCCGCTCGGCGACGTGCCCGTCGATCTCAAGCGGACGTTCACCTCGAAGTCCGGCGAGGTCGGCACGTTCGTGATCGTCTACCCGGCCGTCCCGCTCTCCCGCGACGCCCGCCTCTCGATGGCGTTTGCCGACGAAGTAGGTACGGTCGAGGTGGGCGGGACGACGTACCACGCGGGGTCGACCTCGATCGTGGCGGCCGAGATGCTGCGGCTGATGCTGGCCGAGAGCCCGCTGATGATTGGCCTCACGTTTGTTCTGATCGGGCTCCTCATGCTCCTCGTCTTCCGGTCCCTGAAGTGGACGCTCCTCGCCCTCCTGCCACTCGTGGTCGGGATTTTGTGGATGCTCGGGATGACGGTACTAACCGGCGTCTCGCTGACGTTTTACAACCTCGTCGTGCTGCCGGCCGTGCTCGGGATCGGGAATGACTGCGGGGTGCACCTCGTCCACCGCTACCGCGAAGAGGGGCGCGGCTCGCTCCGCGACGTGCTCCGCTCGACCGGCGAGCACGTCACGATGGGAGCGCTGACCACGATGATCGGCTTCTCCGGCCTCCTGTTCTCGTTCCACCCCGGCCTCCGGTCCATCGGCCTGCTCGCCGTGATCGGGATCGGGACGACGCTCCTCGCCGCGCTCTTTTTCCTGCCCGCCCTCCTGCAATGGCTCGAAGACCGGCACGCCGCCGGTCCGCAGCCCCACGCCTGACGATGACCCGATTCCTCCTGCCGGTTCTTTTCGCGACCCTCCTCGCAGCGCCGGTCACGGCAGCAGCGGACGCGCGAGGTGCCGACGAGCGCGTGACGGTGCCTGAGGGCGGACAGCGCGGCCTCACCGTCGCCGACCTCCGGCCGCACCGGGCGACCGGCAACACCTACAACGAGGCGTGGGCCTACGCCTTCGCCCTCGACGGCGGGATGCAGGCGACGTTCAGCCTCACCCGCGCCAACCTCGGCAGCCTGATGTCCTCCGTGTCCGGGGCCGAGTTTTCGATCTCCGGCTTCGGCGGACGGACGTACCGCGCTGCCAAGCAGTACGACGCCGAAGACCTAGTCTTCTCCGAAGGGGCCCACCGGCTCCAGGTCCACCCGAACATCTACTTCGAGGGCGCGCTCCCGCAGCGCCACCGGGCCTACTTCAAGGCGAGCAAGAACGGTGTCCAGTACGAGGTCGACCTCGCCTTCTCCGACATCGCCGCCGGGCTGACGTGGGGCGACGGCGTCTTCCGGCTCGGCGACGAGCAGATCGGGATGTTCCTCCACATCCCCTACGCCCGTGTCTCGGGGACGGTCACGATCGACGGGCGGACCGAGCGCGTCTCCGGGACGGCCACGATGGACCACACCTTCCAGACCGACTTCGCGCCGAAGCTCGTCCGCGCCGCCTACCGCTACGTGCAGCACGGACGCGACGCCGAGGTGGGCTACTTCGTGCTGCCGGCCTCGCGATTCGAGGACCGGGTGGTGGGCTTCGCCGCCGTCCGCGAGGGCGGCCGCTTCCGCCTGCGACGCCCTGACACCGTCCGCGAGGTGTCCACCCGCCGGATGGAAGGGGTAGAGATCCCGCAGCAACTCGCGGTGGGCTTTGCCGGCGGCAGCCAGACGATCCTCAACCGCGAGCGCGACCACCAGGTGTTCGGCGCGTTCGACGAGCTCAGCGGCCTCCAGCGGACCCTGGCCAAGCGCTACGTCGGTGGCGAGGTCGTCGTCGTCCGCGGACGCGGCACCACCAACCGGCGCGGGCGGATCGTCTACGACTACCTCGTCGTGAAGTAGAGCGCCCCGGTGTCGCTCGCAGTGGGAACAGATCTCTACCGCCGACTCACAGCACACCGAGTTTGCGAGCCCATTCCAGTGCGAAGTTTTCTGCGAACGCCTCGCGCTGGCGGTGCGAGTACGACCACGGCTGGTTGATGTGGCCGACCTCGTGGAGAAAAACGTGGTAGAGGTAGTACCGCTGAACTTCCTCCGGTTCCCACACGAGCCGCCAGTGGTCCCCGTCTGAGCGCCAGCGGTCGCACCACGGCGCGAGGTGCTGGACCGCTGTTTTGGTTGGTCGCTTCGACCATGGCATCTCGTTCGACTTCGGGAACGAGTTCATAATGACGCACGAGTACCGCTGCCGGGCGTCAATCCCGAGACGCTCATCCCCCTTTGGTAATCGGCGGAGTACGATGGCGCGGACGCACTCGGTCAAGTCGTCCGGGAGCCGGTCGAGGACGGCGAGGTAGTCGTCGCCTGAGCACGGGTGGTAGTAGTCGCGCGAAGGGTTCTCCCGAAGCACCTGCCACTTCTCCCCGTTCTCGGAGAGTTGGCGATAGATGTTGACCGGGAATAGACGACTCCACTTCTCTTCCGGCCGACCGTCCTTGACCCGGCCGCCCTGCGTCTTACCAATTTTTCGGCTCCGACGGATCGGATTGCGCATGGCGCGAGGTGGTAGAGCCGGTAATCAAGTGTCGACGAGACGCAATGTAACGCGTCTGCCGGACGCGTAGTAGACTCACATCCTCGCGAGTAAGCGATCGCCCATGCACGCCTGGAGTATTTCAGTACGACTCTAGTTCTGTGCGCAGCCGTGTCTTGCAGCGGTATAACGCGACCGCGCTAGTGGTACAGAAACAGCGGGAGGGTAGCCTCCTCGATGAAACCGGTGGCCGTGGAGCCGAAGAGGAACTTGGAGAGGCCCGCCTTGGCGTGCGACCCGGCCACGATGAGGTCGGCGCCGGTGCGGTCGGCGTGGTCGAGGAGGAGGTCCTTCGGTGTGCTGCCGGGCAGGCTCGTCCCGGCGACGCTGCTGAACCCGTGCGCCTCGAAGTACGAGGTTGCCAGGCCGAGCATCAGCTCCGACTCGGCGCGGGCGTCGTCGTTGTCGGCGCGCACGTTGACAATCTCGACCTCGACGTGCTCGGCACCGAAGGCGTCTAGCTGCGCGAACTTCTGCATGGCGCGGGCGGCGCTTACGCTCCGGTCGTAGGCCACGAGAACCCGGCGGACCGGACGGTGGGTCGGCTGCACGATGAGCGTCGCGGCGGCCCCTTTCTCGACGACCTCGTTCATCGCGTGCGTGCGCTTGTCGCGGTCGGGGTAGAAGAAGTGCGACTCGTGTCCACCGACCAGGAGGTCGTGGTACTTCATGTCCTCGACGATTCGCTCGAACGGGACGCCCTCCTCGACGTGGTCGCGCCCGTGGCGGACGCCGGCGCGGTCGAGCTCGGCCGCGAACGCCCGGATGAGATCCTGAGCCTGGGCGCGGGCTTCGGCGGAAAGCTCGTGCTGGAGCTTCTCGGCGTAGTACATCGCTCCGAGCCCTGCACCCGTAGCCTCGTCCTCGGCACCCTTGCGGTCTACGAGCGCGAGGCCCGTCACCTCAGCACCGGAGCGCTGGGCGATGTCGATAGCGTAGCGGGTGGCAACGGAGGTATCGGAATCAAAGTCGAGGGCGACGAGGATGCGCTTGAGCATGGCGAGGTGGGAGGCGGAGGTGAGGGCTGCAAGGTACGGCACGCGCGCAGCACGGGTCGCTTAAGCCCGGACTGGTATAGGCCGATATAAGGGGCTGAGGTGTCTTCCACACGCTCTATCTATATAAAGTATTTAATAAGTGATGTTGATGTAGTAGTAGGGCCTGTGGACATGTGGAGAAGGGAAAAAAGAACAGACTGTGGGAAGCGGTGCATAAACTCCCGCTGTTATCCGCGAAGCTGTCCACAACCGAGACGGCTAAGAATGCTGCCGGTGGTATCGCCTGGCTCGGTCTGACGATGTTGTCCACGTATCCACGCTCGTCCACACAGCGCGGCCCGCTTCCTCCACACGATGTCAACGTCGGAGGGCCTGTGGATGCAGGCTGGATATCGCGTGGACGATGAGGGCTTGACGGGCGGGCCTTTTTGGCAGTTCGGAGCAGCGCAGCATCTGTCCCCGCCGCGTCCACCGTTCTCCACACCCTTCTCCACAGGGTGGAAAACCTTCTGCCGCCGGTACGACGCCGAGAGACTGCCACGTTCACATGAGGCAAAACACGCGGGTACCCTTCCCGTTGAAGCCCGAAACGCTACCCACTCCGCATGCTCCGCCTTCTCTTTCTGCTGACCCTCCTCGCCTTACCCCTTGACACGCTCGCCCAGACCGACGGGCACGAGGTCACGATTGCCCGCGTCAAGTACGGCGGCGGCGGCGACTGGTACAGCGGCGAGGAATCGCTCCCGACGCTCCTCGCCTTCGTCCGCGAGCATACCCTCCTCGACGTAGCCCCGCGCGAAGAGATCGTCGAGCTCACGAGCGACAAGCTGTTCCAGTACCCGTACCTCTACCTCAACGGGCACGGCACCGTCCGCTTCACCGACCGCGAGGCGGAGCGGCTGCGGCGCTACCTCCTCGGCGGCGGCTTCCTCCACGTCAACGACGACTACGGGCTCGACGCTACGCTCCGGCAGGAGATCAGGAAGGTCTTCCCCGAGCAGGACTTCGCCCGCGTCCCGTTCGACCACCCGGTCTACCAGGCGCACTTCCAGTTCTCGAACGGCCTCCCCAAGATCCATGAGCACGACGGCCAGCCCGCCGAGGGCCTCGGGCTGTTCCACGAGGGGCGGCTCGTCGTCTTCTACTCCTACGAGAGCGACCTCGGCGACGGGTGGGAGCCGGAGGGCGTCCACGACAACCCGCCGGAGAAGCGCCAGGCCGCGCTGCGGATGGGCACCAACCTCCTCATCTACGCGATGACCCAGTGACGGGCGGCACGCTCAGAGTCGGGACTCAGTGGACGGCTCCCTCGACCGGCAGGCTAGCTCCGCTGGTTCTTCGGCCCTAACCACGAGCCTCACTTGAGACGACTTGCTCAGGGGGTTGGCTCAGGTTCCGCCACGACGGGTTTGCGGCGCTAACGAGCGCGACCTTTTTCGACCGCCGCCACGCCTTGAGCTGCTTCTCCCGCCGGATGGCTTCAGTCGGTGTCGGGTACGACTCGGCGTAGACCAGCCGGTCCGTCGCGTAGCGCGCCGTGAACGCCCCCGAGTCCGCCTGCGCCCGGTGCTCCGCCACCCGCTGCTCCAGGTCGTTCATCATGCCGATGTAGAGCGTCCCCGAGCGGTTGGTGAGGATGTAGACCCAGTACGTCTTTGCCATGACGGTGCTTCTCCAGTTAGGCTCAGAAGGTAAGCGCACTCTCTCTCCGACGTCATCCCGAGCGCAGTCGAGGGATCTCTCCGGGGAAACTGTCGGAGCCCAGCACTCCTAGGACCGAAAGCGGGGCGATGAGCGTCGCTCCGGGCACAGGGCTGCGAGCGCCTTGAACGCTGTGCCACTAGAGATGGGCTTCGCCGAGCCTTCGGGTTCCTCGACTGCGTCTCTCCGAGACTCCGCTCGGGATGACACATCCGTGCCGGCCGTCAGGCTATCGTCTCTACGTGCTCGTATGCGATGATCTGCCGGTCCGACGTGACGAGCGGACAACCTGCCGAGCGAGCCGTGGCGACAATGATCTGGTCGGCGGGGTCGCGGTGGAAATCGCCGGGTAGTGTGGTGGAGGCGACAGCGATTTCGGGTGTCAGGTCGAGCAGACGGACACCAGATAAGCTGAGGGCGAGGCGGAGCCACTCGGCGATGGGCCGGTCCAAGTCCAGACGACGGATCTCTACGAGCTTTGCCACCTCCCAGCATGAGATGACACTGACGCCGATGCCGTCTTGCTCGCCCTCACGCAGAGCTTCCTTTTGCGACTCCGTGAGCCGGTCGTTTCCTGTCACCCACCAGATCCAGACGTGCGTATCGAGAACGATCACGACGCTTTGCGTCCTGCGTCCCACGTATCCGGGTCTACGGCGGAATCGAACGGATCGGTGTAGCGCCGCACGCTGCCCTTCAAAGCATCGCGGTCCGACGGAGAGGCCGACACGCGCGGGAGCACGATGACCTCGACCTCCTCGCCCTCGGAGAAGGGAACGTCGCGGACGGTGATGCTTCCGTCCCCGGCTACGGTGGCTTCGGCGCGGTGGGCCTGCATGGCTCGCTCGGTTGGTCTGCTCCGTGGTACTTCCGCACACAGAGCTAGGTTGCCTCACCCCCGCCTGTCATTGCGATAGGAACACCGGTTTCCCCAACGTCATCCCGAGCGCAGTCGAGGGATCTTTCCGGGGAAGCCGTCAGCAGCCCGTCGCTTCTATGACCGGAAGCGGGACGAGGAATAACGCTCCGGGCACAGGGATGCGAGCGCCTTGAACGCTGTGCCACTAGAGATGGGCTTCGCCGAGCCTTCGGGTTCCTCGACTGCGCCTCTCCGAGACTCCGCTCGGGATGACTCGATGGGCACTCACCACAGGCCCCTTCCCTTTGTCATCTCGACCGAGCGCAGCGAGTGGAGAGATCTACGGAGAGGAGCGTTTCAGGACATCGGCATGGTCAGGAAGAACCAGTCTGTTTGTTTTCTCCGAGGGTGATTATGCGAGGACGTGGAGGTTCGAGAAGTACCATCTTAGTTTCACCGTTGGAACGGGGGGGAAGTGGACGAGACCTAGAAACCATTTGCCCTGGCCTCACTACGATGTAATTCCCCATTAGCGCTATTCCCGAACATAGTACGTCCATTGTCAAGTCCGCGATGTTACGCGGCTGGCCCCTGAATAGTATTCCGCCTAATGGCGGTGGATGACCGTCGCGAAAGATG
The DNA here is from genome assembly GCA_038746285.1 of Bacteroidota bacterium. Taxonomy (NCBI): domain Bacteria; kingdom Pseudomonadati; phylum Bacteroidota; species Bacteroidota bacterium. Next base: position 20,950 of record JBCDKT010000001.1, on the reverse strand, counting down.
AGAGTCCCATAACCCTTATCGCATCCGAGCAGTACCAGGCCTTCCTGGGACGCTAAAGAAAGAACGTCAGTATCATCTGCACCCGGCAATTCCTCGAGCACTGCTCGCACTTCGTAGTCACGGTCACGGAGGACGTTGATTTCATTGGTGGAGATGTCCTCGTCTGCGAGGAATGTATAACCTCCGAGCAGTCCTCTGAATAGGTCCCCGACTAAGACCGATTGACGAAGGCGATGACCACGCGAACCTGGCGAATTGAGCGTGTCGTAGTTATTTGAAAACCGATTTTCCGATTTGATTCTGTCGAACTGATTCCGTACCATGAAGGACCAAAGTGAGTGGACTGGAGACTGTCTGCTGGTTGCTGGCCTGCACCAAAGACGACGTTTTTCAGAACGCTACTTCTCAGCCTCGACAGCGGCAACTGTCGGGGCTGAGCTATTTCTAGATGGAGTGAAAGGAGAGCACCTCTCGATGTCTGAATTGGGGAGGCTGCTTAGTTCGGATGCAGCCTCCCCCTCTACGTCAGATCAACCGCAGCCTGTGGACGCGCCGCAGTTGGGACAGCTGTAGCATGCTCCGGCGCGGATGGTGATGCTGCCGCAGACGTGGCAGGCGGGGGCGTCCTCCTGGTTCCGGAACGCGATTTTCGGTTCGGCCACGGCGTGCGCGTCGGCAGCCTGCATGAACGCGTCAATCGTCTGGCCGACGAGCGGGTTGACCTCAGCGGTCGGGGCGTCGAAGATGCTCATCTGGACCTGGTCGGCGGCAGGGCCGTTGCGGTCAACCTCGGCCGCAACGGCCTCGCTAGGGTTTACGACATCCTCCCCCACGTCGTCCGTGATGCCGGGCGGGTCGGCCTCCGGCTCGGCCCCGCCGAGGAACTTGACCGAGCAGTAGCGGAAGATGTAGTCCATGATCGACTTCGCAATCGGGACCTGGGGGTTGTTGGTGAACCCGGCCGGCTCGAAGCGCATGTGGCTGAACTTCGAGCAGAGGTCCTCGAGCGGGACGCCGTACTGGAGCGCGAGCGAGATCGCCGTCGCGAAGGCGTCCATCATCCCCGAGACCGTCGAGCCCTGCTTCGCCATCGTGATGAAGATCTCGCCGGGCAGCTGCGAGTCGGGGTAGAGCCCGATGTGGAGGTAGCCCTCGTGGCCCGCGATCGAGAACTTGTGGGTGATCGAGGGGCGCTCGTCGGGGAGGCGCTTGCGGATGGGCTGGTAGACGATCCGCTCGACGACCTCCGGCTCGCCGAGGACGGCCTCGGTGAGGGCTCCGTCGCCCGACACGTCGCCGGAGACCTCGACCTCCTTGTTCTTCGTGTTGCCGCCTTCCTTGGTCGAGAGTGGCTGGCTGCGCTTCGAGTTCTCGCGGTAGATGGCGACGGCCTTGACGCCCTGCTCCCACGCCTGCTGGTAGGCCCCCGCGATGTCCTCGGGCGTGGCGCTCTCGGGGAGGTTGACCGTCTTCGAGATCGCGCCCGAGATGAACGGCTGGCAGGCGGCCATCATCTTGATGTGTCCCTCGTAGTGGATCGACCGCTCGCCGTTGAAGGGCTTGAAGGCGCAGTCGAAGACGTCGAGGTGCTCGTCCTTGAGCTCGGGCGCGCCCTCGATCGTGTCGTTCTCGTCGACGTAGGTGAGGATCGCCTCGGCGTCCTGGGCGGAGTAGCCCAGCGCGGCGAGGGCGTCGCCGACGGTGTTGTTGACGATCTTCATCATGCCCTCGCCCTTGCCTGCGAGGAGCTTGTACTTGACGAGCGCGATGTCGGGCTCGATGCCGGTCGTGTCGCAGTCCATCATGAACCCGATCGTGCCGGTCGGGGCGAGGACCGTCGCCTGGGCGTTGCGGTAGCCGTGGGCCTCGCCGAGCGCGACCATCCGGTCGGCCGAGGCCTGGGCGGCCTCGCGGAGGTAGGCCGGGCAGGACTCGTCGATCTCGGCGACAGCGTCGCGGTGCATCCGCATCACCGCGAGGAACGGCTCGCGGTTGGCCTCGAACCCGTTGAAGGGGCCGATTTTCTCGTTGGCCGCAATCTCGGCCGAGCGGGCGTAGCCCTCGCAGTGCTCCATCGCCATGATGGCGCCGGCGACGGCGCGGCCCTCGTCGGAGTCGTAGGGGAGGCCCATCGACATCAGGAGCGCGCCGAGGTTGGCGAAGCCGAGCCCGAGCGGCCGGTAGTCGTGCGAGTTCTTGGCGATCTTGGCCGACGGGTAGCCCGCGTTGTCGACGATGATCTCCTGCGCCGTGAGGTAGATCCGCGACGCCGCGCAGAACCGGTCCACGTCGAAGGTCCCGTCCTCCTGCTGGAACTTGCGGAGGTTGAGCGAGGCGAGGTTGCAGGCCGAGTTGTCGAGGAACATGTACTCGGAGCAGTTATGCACGGCCACGCCGTTGGCGGCGAAGTGGCTCGTAGCAGGCTCCGTGAGGTCGTAGACGGGCTCGATCCCGAGGAGGGCGAGGCTGTCCACGCGGTCGACGAGGCGGTCGCGGTAGGTGCGGATGCGGGCGTTGAGCGTCCGCAGCTCGCCGGCCTTCCGGCTCTCTTCCATGAACCCGATCTCCTGCTGGAACTGCATCCGGCTGGAGCGGCAGATGCGGAGGCTGTGCATCTGGTCGATCTTCTGCTCGCGCAGCTCCTCGCCGTCGGGGATGAGCGCCGTCATCTGGCCGAGCGGGCGGCGGTTGCGGACGATCTTCGACCGGATGCCGAAGTTGAGCAGGAGGAGCTGGACTTGCTGGAGCAGTTCTTCCGAGGTCGAGTTGAGGCCGACGTACTGGCTCCGGTTGCCGTAGTTGACCACCACGCCGGCGGCGGTGAAGAGGCCGCGCAGGAGCGCCGCCGCGCCGCTGCGGTCGAGGCGGAGCGCTCGGTCGGTGAGGCGCTGCGCCGAGGCGTCGGCGTCGAAGATGGCGTAGCTCGCCGCCGTCCGGTAGACGGCGGCGGCGTTCGAGGTGCTGGTGCGCTGGGCGACGGTCACGCCGCCGCCGGGTAGCGTCCCGAAGCGGCTCGGCGAGAGGGGGGCCCCGTCGCCGAGGCTGCGCGCTGTCGTGAGGGCCTTGTCGGCGACCGCCTCTTCCCACGCGTCGTACGGGGCCGGGGCCTCGCCGCTCGGCCGGTCCGTGCCGAGGACGAGGCCGACGTACTCGGCCGTGTCGCCGCCCAGCGTCTCGGTGCCGAAGGGCGCCGGCTGGAGGCGGACGATGTCGTCCTTGGTGAGCTGGGCCGCGGGCACGTCGCCCCGGTTCTCGGTCCACACGCGGTGGTCGGCCGTGAGGCGCAGCTCGTAGCCGGCGCGCGTGCGGAGGCGGTAGACCGGCTTCATCCCCGTCTCGATCACCCGCGTTGTGTCGTGGAGCCTCCCGTCGAGGCCGACGACCTTCGGGGTGGTCCCCACGAGCGCGTCGATGCGCTGGAGGCCGGCCTCGGTGGCGACGAGCGTGTCGCCGGTCACGCACGGGTTGGATGAGTTGATCGGGGCCGAGTTGGGGCAGGTGTGCCAGCGCTGGATCGTGTCCTCGTACTGCAGGCCGGGGTCGCCGCAGACCCAGGTGCCCTCGGCGATCTGGTCGAGGATCGTCTTGGCCTGGACCGTCTCGACGGTCGCGCCGTCGGTGACGGCGCGGAGCGCGTAGGGGGTGCCGTCGGCGGCGGACTGCATGAACGCGTCGTCCACGCGCACCGACTGGTTGACGTTCTGGAAGGCGACCGAGCCGTAGGCGGGGCCGTTGAAGCTGCCGTCGTAGCCCTGCTCGATGAGGGCGTGGGCCTTCTTCTCCTCCTCCATCTTAGCCGCGACGAACTCGCGGATGTCCGGGTGCCACGACTTGAGCGTCTGCATGATCGCCGCGCGGCGCGTCTTGCCGCCCGACTTGATCGTCCCGCCCGTGGCGTCCTGGACCTTCATGAACGAGACCGGGCCCGAGGGGATGCCGCCGCCGGAGAGCTTCTCGTGGGTCGAGCGCAGCGTGCTCCAGTCTGCCCCGACGCCCGAGCCGAACTTGAACAGCCGGGCGCTCTCCTCCATCAGCTTCCAGATGTCGTCGATGGAGTCGTCGACCGAGATGATGAAGCACGCGCTTCCCTGCGGGCGCTCGTAGGGGTCGACCGATTGGATGGTGTCCGTCGCCGGGTCCCAGCCGTAGATCGTCTTGCCGCCCGAGTCCCGGATGCCGTACTGGTGGTGGAGCCCGACGTTGAACCAGACCGGCGAGTTGAAGGCACCGTACTGGTTGGCACAGAGCCAGGTCAGTTCGTCGTAGAACGTCTCGGCGTCGGCGTCGGAGGCGAAGTAGTGCTGGTCGCGGCCCCAGTCGGCGATCGTGCGCGTGACGCGGTGGACGAGTTGCTTGAGGCTGTACTCGCGCTGCCCGTCGGCGGGGGTCCCGTTGCCGGCGGCGATGTCGCCGTAGAAATATTTCGAGGCGACGACGTTCGTCGCGAGCTGGCTCCACGAGGTCGGGAACTCGACGTCCTTCTGCTCGAAGATGACCTCGCCGGTGTGGCTCTTGATGGCCGCGTCGCGGTGCTCCCACTCGAGGCTGTCGAAGGGGCCGTCGCCCTCGGTGGAGAACGTGCGGTCGACGGTGAGGCCGTGCGCAGTGTCGGAGGGCGGGGGCGTCTTCGTGGTACGGGGCATGGCGGGGTGTCCGTTATTGATGTGGGGAGGAGGCAGATTCGCGTAGAGCCGTGCCCAGTAAATAACCGGACATTGGCCTTTCCTGCAAGTCAACTTTCCCACACGATATCTACACCCGTGAGCCGGCTTTCGTACCGGCTTGTCCACACCCGTTCGTCAAGCGAGAGCGACGAACAGAGCGTGTATACGCACGCAATATATCCGTTATGCACAACAATACACAGAACGACAGCCCCTGTGGATAACCGCGCGCAGGCGAGGCCCGACCGGCAGGCCACAATAACAGCATCCTAGCTGAACCGATAACGGCTATCACGCGTGCCCGCTGCCTCGCCACCGGTCGCCGCTACCGGTCAGCCGATCCGGCACCAGCGTCTCGTCCTCTAAAAATCGTCGTCGTCAAAGACGAGGTCGTCGTCGTCGAACTCATCCTCTTCGAAGTCGAGGTCCTCGTCGAAGTCGTCGTCGTCGAGTTCGAGGTCGCTGTCGTCGAACTCGTCGTCGTCGAGGAGGTCGTCGTCGTCCTCGAAGTCGATACCGTCGGGCAGGTCGCCCAGGGCGGCCGGCATCGCCAGGGGGTGCGGGTCCATGTCGTCGTCGCGTGGTTCGGGTGAGGCCGAGCGCGAAACTTCGAGGGGTCTTGGTGGGAGGCTCGGCGGGGCGTCGGTAGTTTACGACGCCCTGTCTACCTGCAAACGCTGCATCCAGAGAAAAAGCAACGCCGCCCCATGTACGACGCCGAACGCAGTGCCTACCCGCACCCCGACGACTTCAAGGTGATGCGCCCAGAGTACCTCGACCCCGAGGAGGAAAGCGGCGGCGACGAGGTGCGCGCGAGCATCACGGTCGCCCCCTTCCGGGTCGAGGGCCGGAGCGTGACGCGGGCCGGGGCGCGCCGGGCCGCGCTCTACGAAGCCCAGAAGACCTACCGCAACTACCACCCGTCGCACCGGATTCCGAGTCCGTTCCCGGACGCCTTCACCGACACCGACGGGACCGCCTGGAGCCGCGTCAAGGCCAGCCAGCGCGGCGACCTCGGCGACTACAAGTTCCTACTCGAAGGCGACGACGAGGAGGACTACGCTGACATCGAGCAGATGCTCGCCTGGGACATCCGCGTCGCCCCGGACGGCGACGTCTAAGGCCGTAGCCTACGCCCGGACGAAATCGACGGGCGTGCCGTCGAACTCCAGCCTGAGGTCGGTTTCGGTGAGCGTCAGGATCGGGATGTTGATCTGCTCACCGCCCTGGTCTCGGTAGACGAGGACCGTAGCGTTCTCGTCGAGCGCCCACTCCGTGGTCAGCTCGGAACCGTTGGCAAAGGTGAGGTCGAGACGGCCGCCGCGGTTGTTTTGCCGGAACTCGTAGCGCACGGGCAAATCGGGATTGGCCGCTGGGTCGACGATCCGCCACGCGCCGTCCGTTAGCAGGTCGATGGCCTGGTCGGTCTCGCTGGCGTCGCACCCGGCGAGGACGAGGGTGGAGCCGAGAAGAAGGATGGAGATCGCAGTACGCATAGTGCTGTCGGAATGAGTAAGGACAGGATCGGCTCGCGGCCTCGGTCACGACGGAGCCGCGCCGATCTTCTCCAGGACGACCGCCGGTTCCAGCGCCCGCACCCAGACAGCATCGCCCGGGGCAAAGGTCGTCCGGTTGTCGGAGTGGACGAGGCAGTCCACCCCGCCGTCCGTCCCGAGCCCGACGCGGTAGGTGATGTCGTGACCGCGGTACTCCCTCGCAAGGACGGTGCCCGCGAGGCATGCTTCCGTCTCGGGGAACGCAGCCAGCGCCAGGTGCTCCGGCCGAATCGAGAGCAGGACGGAGCCGTGCGCCGCCCGGTCCAGCCTGAGACGCCCGAGGACGGTCTCCGCCTCGTCGCCCTCGGCCTGGGTCAGCAGGAGGTTGGTCTGCCCGAGGAACTGGGCGACGAAGAGCGTGCGCGGCGTCGTGTAGATCTCCTCTGGCGTTCCCGTCTGGTCGATCTGCCCGGCCTGCATCACCGCCACGCGGTCGGCGAACGAGAGGGCCTCTTCCTGATCGTGGGTGACGAGAAGCGCGGTCATGCCCTCGCGCTTGAGGAGGTCGCGGACGCGGGCGCGCATCTCCTGCCGGAGGAGCGCGTCGAGGTTGGAAAACGGCTCGTCGAGGAGGAGGAGCCGGGGGCGCGGGGCCATCGCGCGGGCGAGGGCCACGCGCTGCTGCTGCCCGCCCGAGAGCGCGTGCGGCCGGCGGTCCTCCAGCCCGCCGAGGCCGACCAGCCGAAGCACCTCGTCGGCGCGGGCCGGGCGCTCCCGCTTGGGCAGGGTGCCGAGGCCGAAGAGGACGTTGTCGCGCACCGAGAGGTGAGGGAAGAGGGCGTAGTCCTGGAACACGAACCCGATCCCGCGCCGCTCCGGCGGGACGAGCGCCCCCTCGCCCACGAGCATCCGGCCGCCGAGCGCAACCGTCCCGCCGTCGGGCTGCTCGAAGCCCGCGATGCAGCGGAGCGCCGTCGTCTTCCCGCACCCGCTCGGCCCGAGGAGGGCAAACGTCTCGCCCTCGGCGACCTCGAACGAGAGGCCGTTCACGACCGGCAGCGCGCCGGCGGCGAAACGTTTCGAGAGGCAGGAGACCGTGAGAAGGGACGGCACGGTGAACGGTGAGACGGTGGACGGTAAGACAGTGGGCAAGAAGCTAGCATCATCGCTCTCGCCTGGCACCCGTAGGGGTTTGATTAATCAAACCCCTACTCTTCCTCCCGTTGTAAGAGCAGCCCGACGAGCACCGCCGAGGCCAGGACGAGCGCGAGGGCGTAGGGTGCAGCGGCGCTGAAGAGCGACTCGCTCGCCGCGCTCCACAGCCGCATCGCCAGCGACTCGAAGCCGAGCGGAGAAAGCAGAAACGTGATCGGGAGTTCCTTCAGTGCCGAGAGGAACACAAACGCCGCACTCACCACGAGACCCCGGCGCAGGAGCGGAAACGTCGCCGCGAAGAACGCCCCGACCGGCGAGCGCCCGAGCGAGCGCGCCGCCTCCTCGACCTGCGGCGGGGCCTGGTAGAGCGCGCTCCGCACCGGCCCGAGCGCCTCGGCGAGGAAGTGCAGCGCGTAGGCGAAGACGAGCAGCCCAAGGGTCTGGTACGCCCACGGCACCGCGCGCAGCGAGAAGAACACGAACGCGAGCGCGAACGCGAGCGGCGGGGTCGCGTAGCCGAGGTAGGCGACGCGCTCCAGGATCCGCGTCCCGCGCGTCGCCTGCCGCACGCCGAGGTACGCCACCGGCACCGCGAGCGTCGCCGCCAGCACCGCCGCGAGTGCGCTCGCCGTTGCCGAGTCGGCGAGCGCGGCGGCGAGGTGGCCCCAGGTGTCGCGCTCCGTCCCGCGCCCGAGCCAGTACACGATCGTCACGACCGGCACCCCGACCGAGAGCAGCCCGACGCTGCCTGCGAACCCGACCGCCGGGAACTGCCACGCCCCGAGCCGGGTCCGCCGGCGGCGCCGCACGGCCCCGCTCCCGGCCCGGTCGAAGCGCCGCCCCCGCAGCAGCCGCGCCTCGCCCCAGAGCAGCGAGCCCGTCAGCGCCAGCAGCATCAGTGCCAGCCACGCTGCGTAGATCCGGTCGTACGAGGCCGCGTACTGGAGGTAGACCGCGTAGCTGAACGTCTCGAACCGCATCAGCGAGACGACCCCGAAGTCGCCCAGGACGTGGAGGACGACGAGCAGCCCGCCCGCGAGAAAGGCCGGCAAAAGCTGCGGCAGCACGACGCGCCCCACGACGGCCCGCCGCGTCGCCCCGAGCGACCGCGCCGACTCCTCCAGCGCCGGATCGAGACCCAGCAGCGCCGTCCGAAGGTTTAGGAAGAGGTACGGAAACGTCGAGAGGCTGAGCGCGAGCCACGCTCCGACGAACCCGTGCGGCCGGGGGACGACGAGTCCGGCAAGGTCGGCGAGCGTTCCGTTCGGCCCGGCCGTGGCGAGGAGGGCGTAGGCCATCACGTAGCCCGGCACCGCGAGCGGGAGCACGCCGAGGAGCGTCACCGCCCGGCGGCCCCACACGTCGGTCCGCGCCGAGAGCCACGCGAGCGGGAGCGCCAGCGCCGCCGTCGCCCCGAGGACCGCCGCGGCCAGCCCGACCGTGTTGCCGAGCAGCCGCAGGTTCCGCATTCGAAAAACCAGCGAGACGAGCGTGTCCGCCTCCGCCTCAAACGCCCGGACTACGAGGTAGGCCAGCGGCACAGAGACGCCGATGACGACGAGCGCCACCGGCGTCCAGAGATACCAGCGTGTTGCGAACGGCGAGCGGCGAACGTCGAGTGAGAGCATGGGGGCAGGGTACGCCCGTTCGTAGCTCGTCGTTCGTAGCTCGTCGCTCAGAGCAGTTCTTCGTCGCGGAGCAGGGCAAGCGTGCCTTCGAGGTCGCGGAGTTCCTCGAAGTCGATGTCCGGGCTGAGGTTCTGGACCTCGTCGAACGACAGGAGCGCCGGCGGTACGTCCACGCCGCGCACGACCGGGTACTCCCGCACCTCCTCGGCGAAGAGTGCCTGCGTCTCGGGCTGGAGGAGGAACGAGAGGAAGCGGAGTGCGCTCTCGCGGTTCTGCCCGGTCCCGAGCGCGCCCGCGCCGGTGACGAGCGCGAGGTTGCCCGCGTCGCCCTCGGCGAAGCGGTGGGTCCCCACCGGCGGCGGGGCGTCGGCGGCGTTGTTGAGGAGGCGGAGGACGTAGTAGTGGTTCGTCAGCGCCACGTCGATCTCGCCCGCGGCGAGGGCTTCGAGCATCGGCGTGTTCGAGCCGTAGGCCTTCGGCTCGAGCGCCTGCACGCCCTCGATCCACGCCTCGGTCGCCTCGGGACCCTGGTCGATGCGGAGGGCGGTGATGAAGTCCTGGAAGCTGGAGTACGTCGGCGTCCACCCGATCCGGCCGGCCAGGTTCGACGCGCCCGGCATGTCGAGGACGGAGGCGGGGAGCGTGCTCGGGTCGACGCGCGTGCTGTCGTAGGCGAGGACGCGGAAGCGGACCGTCACCGGCACCCACTGCCCACTCGACGGGACGAAGCCCGACGGCATCTGGAGCAAGCTGTCCGGGAGGTCGGTGAACAGGCCGGCGTTGCGCGCCGCGCCGAGCGCGCCGGCGGTGTTGGCGAGGAAGAGGTCGGCCTGGCTGCGGTCGCCCTCCTCTTCGAGCGCCGCGATCATCTCGGCGTCGCTGCCGTAGCGGGCCTGGACGTCGATCCCGGTCTCGTCGCGGAAGCGGTCCACGATGGGCTCGATGAGGGCCTGCTTGCGGCCGGAGTAGATGACGAGTTCGCCGGACTCGGCGGTGGCACCGTCGGCGGTCACGTCAGAGTCAGATGTCTGGCAGGCGGGGAGGACAAGGAGAGCAGCGAGGAGGAAGAGCAGCGGGCGATACATGGCGGGTTGGGGCTTGTTGTTTAGACTGGTTCAAAATAAAAACCAATACCTCCGGCGAGCACGAGAAGCGCGTGAAGACAAAGCACGCGCAGCGTGCGGCAGCGATGCTAGGGAAGGATCGCAGGGATCATGTCGCTGCCGCTGCGACGGTACACGCGGAAATCGCCGTCGGCCGTGACGATCTCGCGTTCAGGGTGCCGCTCGCTCATCCGCACGAGGCAGGCGTCGGCAAAGCTCATCGGCACGTCGGCGTACTTCGCCATCAGCGCCTCGATGCGGGCCTCGTCACCCTGGACACTATAGCTGGCGACAAGGCCGCCGGTGGAGAGCATCCCGATCACTAACTCGGCGCTGCCGGTTCGTTCGTGCATCAGGAAACACGCCTCGGTGATGACGGCTTCGCACGTATGGAGGACAGAGAAACGCCCGACGTGCCCAGTTGCCCAATCGTGATAGGTGTCGCGCCGGTTGAGCAGGCCTACGATAAAGCCCGTGTCAGCAATCGCGGTCGGGCTCACGACAGTGAGTCCTCGCCAAACCCCTTCATATAGTCAGGGTTCGTGCTCAGATCGGGCGGACCTTCGGCTCTGCCGATGAGGTGCTTCAACTTGTCGTAGGCGCTGCGCTCGTCGGCCTCGGCCCCGTCACCGCCGGACCGCATCCGCTCGTACGCCACCTCAAACTGGCGGCGCTGCTCCGGCGGGAGCTGCCGGACGGCCTCGATAAGCTCTTGCAAACTCATGGGTCTTTTCCTCTGTGCGAGCAGCATCTACCCCGCGCCTGACGATGAGTTCTCATCGTGCATGCACGAGCCGCCGCGTCGCGGTCTGCCCGTCCGCTGTCAGCCGGACAAGGTAGAGGCCGGGGACGAGGCGGACCGGGGCGAAAGTGACCTCGTGCGTGCCAGCCGAGCGCGGACCCTGGCCGAGTGTCGCCACGCGGCGGCCGAGGGCGTCGAAGACTTCGAGCTGCACGGTGGCGGCCGCCGGGAGGTCGTAGGCCAGCGTGGTCGCCTCGCGGAACGGGTTGGGGAACGGGGCGCGGAGCGCGAAGGCGGTCGGCGCGGTCTCGTTCTCGGTCGAGACCACCGGCGCGAAGTCGAAGCGGGCGTAGACCGGGACGTGGTCCGAGGTCGTGGAGGTGTAGTTCGGGATTTCTTCGAGCACCTCGTCGAAGCGCGACAGCGAGCGGTCCTGGTAGTCGCTCTCGACCTCGCGCGTGAGGAGGATGTGGTCGAGCGTCGAGCCCGAGGTGCAGGACTGGTTCGAGCAGAACGTCGGGACGTTCGCGAGGTCGAGGACTTCGGTGAGGAAGCGGTAGTTGTCGCCGTCGTCGCGGAAGTTCTGGTAGGGCGAGACCTCGCCCGGCGTGATCGAGCTCCGCAGTTCGTCGTTGAGGTCGCCGAGGATGATCGCCTTGTCGCCGTCGGCCAGGATCTCCTCGTCGAGGTAGTCCTTGAGCGCCCCGGACGCGTCGAGGCGACGGTTGTAACTCGGCTGGTCGCTGCAGCACTTGGCGTGGATGTCGATGAAGTGGAGGCCCCGGACGGTCGTGTCGGGCAGCGTGACGTTCGCCAGGAGTAGGAGCGGCGGCCGGCTGGCGAAGGCGAACGAGAACTCGTCCAGGATGACGAGGTCGAGGAGCGGACTGATGATGTCCGTCTTGTAGATGAAGCCGTAGCCGAGCGGCCCGCCGCGCCGCCACTCGCCCTCCCACCCGTCGCCGAGCGAATCGACGAGCGCCTCGAAGTCGTCCTCGTCGTTCATTTCCTGAAGCGCCCACAGGTCGATCTCGGCCGCCCGGATCACGGCGAGTGCGTTGGCGAACTGCCCTGCGTCGCTCGGACCGCCGGCATCACCGAAGCGCTCGATGTTCCACGTCGCCACGTCGAGCGTCTGCTCGGTGCCGACGGCGGGGATGTCCTGCGCCGCAAGAGGGGCAGCAAGAAGGAGGAGTAGCAGCAGGCGCATAGCGGCAGGGATCGAGGAGAGAAGGCACGGTGCGTCCAACATACACGTCGGGGACCGGGTTCAGCGCCGACGCATCAAAACAGAGCGAAGACGCTGCCGGGTGTGCGAAGGCGGGCTCGGGTTGGTAGCTTTCCCTCGGCGCTTTGAGCCGTGAGACCCCACGCTTTCCACCGGGTCATCTTGAGCGAAGCGGAGGGCGCAGCCCGAAGCGCAGTCGAATGGATCTTTTCGGGCACCGGGATACCATGCTGCTGAGGCTTTCTCCGAAGAGATGGGCTTCGCCGAGCCTTCGGGTTCTTCGACTCCAGCCTACGGCCTCCGCTCAGGATGACGTGCTCTCCAGTTGAAATGAATACGGTCGTGTTCGCATGAGCGATACCCCTCTTCCGCACGAGGCCGTGCTCCGCACTGTCGGGGCCGTCGCCGACAGGCTCAAGATCGAGGCGTACGCCGTCGGCGGGGCCGTCCGCGACGCCTTCCTCGGGCGTCCAACGACCGATCTCGACTTCGTCTCTATCGGCAACGGCAGCGGGATCACGCTGGCGAAGGCGGTGGGGAAGAAGATGGGCGGACGCACGGTGCATGTGTACGAAAACTTCGGGACGGCCGCGATCCGCCTGCCCGAGTCGGAAGGCAGCTTGGTGCTGGAGTTCGTCGGGGCGCGCAAAGAGAGCTACCGCGCCGAGAGCCGCAAGCCACTCGTCGAGGACGGCACCCTGGAGGAGGACCAGGCCCGGCGCGACTTCACGGTCAACGCCCTCGCCCTCGCGCTGGGGGCCGAGCGCTTCGGCAACGTCCTCGACCCCTTCGGCGGCATGATCGACCTCGTCGGCAAGAAGCTCCGCACGCCGCTCGACCCGCACGTCACCTTCGAGGACGACCCGCTGCGGATGCTCCGCGCCGCCCGCTTCGCCGCCCAACTCGGCTTCGACCTCGACATCGACGCCGAGCGCGCGATGCGGGACCGGGCCCCGCGCCTCGCGATCGTCAGCGCCGAGCGGATCGTGGACGAGCTGAACAAAATCCTCCTCTCGCCCAAGCCGTCGGTCGGGCTGGAGATTCTGTACCAGGCCCGGCTGCTGGAGCACTTCCTGCCCGAGCTTCCAGCGCTCGCGGGGGTCGAGACCGTCGGCGGGCAGAGCCACAAGGACAACTTCTTCCACACCCTCGAGGTGGTCGACAACCTCGCCGCGATGACCGCCGAGCGCGACGACGAGCGCGTGCTGTGGCTCCGGTGGGCGGCGCTCCTCCACGACCACGCCAAGCCCGAGACCAAGCGCTTCTCGAAGGCCTCGGGCTGGACCTTCCACGGCCACGAGGACCGCGGTGCGCGCAACGTCCCGACCCTCTTCCGCCGCCTCAAGCTCCCGCTCGACGAGCGGATGATCTATGTCCGCGACCTCGTCGCGCTCCACCACCGCCCCGTCGCGCTCGTCGACGACGCCGTCACCGACTCCGCCGTGCGCCGCCTCCTCTTCGACGCCGGCGACCGGATCGACGACCTGATGCTGCTCGTCCGCGCCGACATCACGAGTAAGAACCCGAGCCGCGTCCGCCGCTACCTCGCCGCCTTCGACAGGGTCGAGGCCAAGTTCGCCGAGGTCGAGGAGAAGGACCGGCTGCGCCACTTCGAGCCGCCGGTGGACGGGCACGAGATCATGGAGACGCTCGGCGTGCGCGAGGGCGTCGCCGTCGGGATCGTCAAGGAGTGGATCCGCGAGGCGATCCTGGAGGGCGAGATCCCGAACGAGCACGACCCCGCCTTCGCGTTCATGATGGCGAAGAAGGACGAGGCGCTCCGCCGGGCCGCCCTCTTCGACGAGGTTGTCCCGACGCTGGAAGGACCGGAGCGCGCCGCCACCGGGGCCATCAAAGAGGCCGTATTCTGGAGCGACGTCCCGGCCGAGCACGCCGAAGCGGTCGCCTACCTGCGGGGCATCGCGAGCGCGGCCCAGCCGGACAGTGCATCGCCCGCGTAGCCCGTCTCTTCCCTCTCGGCGCACTATCCGCCTCCTCGCAGCCGTGGCACGCTAGCGGCAGGACCGAGGGCGCGCCGTCACTCCTGCCCCACAACCCGCTACCATGCTCACCTCGCACGTCTACCAGTTCGGAAACGGAACCGCGGCCGGAAGCGCTTCCATGAAATCGCTCCTCGGCGGCAAGGGCGCGAACCTCGCCGAGATGAGCAGCATCGGCCTGCCTGTCCCGCCCGGGTTCACGATCTCGACCGCCGCCTGCCGCTACGTGATCGAGCACGACGGCGCGTGGCCGAACGGCATGGAGGCCGATGTCCAGGGCGGCCTGGGCCACGTCGAAGAGGCGATGGGGCGGCGGCTCGGGGATGCGGCGCGCCCGCTTCTGGTCTCAGTCCGCAGCGGTGCGGCGATCTCGATGCCGGGGATGATGGACACGGTCCTCAACCTCGGCCTGAACGACGAGGTGGTGGCCGGCCTCGCGGCCGAGACCGGCAACGAGCGCTTCGCCTACGACGCCTATCGCCGCTTCATCGACATGTTCGGCGACGTCGTCGTGGGCGTCCACCACGAGCACTTCGAGGCAGCTATCGACGCGCTCAAAAAAGAGAGGGGCGCCCGGCACGACCTAGACCTGAGCGCCGCCGATCTCCGGGACCTCGTCGAGCGCTACAAAGCCGTCTACCGCACCCACACCGGCGGCGACTTCCCGACCGACCCGGCCGAGCAGCTTCGCCTCGCCATCGATGCCGTCTTCGCGTCGTGGAACAACGAGCGCGCCATCCGCTACCGCAAGATCAACCGCCTCGGCGGGGGGCTCCTCGGCACCGCCGTCACGGTCCAGGCGATGGTCTTCGGCAACACCGGCGCGGGGAGCGGCACCGGCGTCTGCTTCACGCGCAACCCCTCGACCGGTGCCCCCGAACTCTACGGCGAGTTCCTCCAGAACGCGCAGGGCGAGGATGTGGTCGCGGGCATCCGCACCCCGAAGCCGATCGCCGAGATGGAGGCCGCCTTCCCCGAGGCCTACCACCAGCTCGTCGACGTGGCAGGCCGCCTGGAGCGGCACTACGGCGACATGCAGGACATCGAGTTCACCGTCCAGGAGGGCGCGCTCTACCTCCTCCAGACCCGGACCGGCAAGCGCACCGGAGCCGCCGCCGTCCGCATCGCCGTGGACCTCGTCGAGGCCGGGCTGGCGACCGAGGAGGAGGTCGTCCGCGACCGCGTCGAGCCGGGCCACCTCGACGCGCTCCTCCACCCCCGCTTCGCCGACGACGCCGACTACAGCGCCGACGTGATCGGGACTGGCCTCCCCGCCTCGCCGGGGGCGGCCGTCGGGCGGGCCGTCTTCAGCGCCGAGGACGCCGAGGCGCACCGGGCCGAGGGCACGCCGACGATCCTCGTCCGCGTCGAGACCAGCCCCGAAGACATCGGTGGGATGGACGCCGCCGAGGGGATCCTGACGGCACGCGGCGGGATGACCTCGCACGCCGCCGTCGTGGCCCGAGGCTGGGGTAAGCCGTGCGTCGCCGGCTGCGGCGACATTCGCATCGACTACGGCACCCGGTCGTTCGCTGCGAACGGGACGACGATCCAGGAGGGCGACTGGCTCTCGATCAACGGCACGACGGGCGAGGTGATCCGGGGCGAGCAGACGCTCGTCGATCCCGAGATGAGCGACGCCTTTGCGACCGTCCTCGGCTGGGCCGACGGCTTCCGCACCCTCCGCGTCCGCACGAACGCCGACACGCCGGCCGACGCCGCGCAGGCGGTCCGCTTCGGGGCCGAGGGCATCGGGCTCTGCCGCACCGAGCACATGTTCTTCGACGCCGAGCGCCTCACGACGGTCCGCCGGATGATCCTCGCCGAGAGCGAGGCCGAGCGCCGCGCCGCGCTCGACGCCCTCCTGCCGCACCAGAAGCAGGACTTCAAGGGCATCTTCCGGGCGATGGCCGGCCGGCCGGTCACGGTCCGCCTGCTCGACCCGCCGCTCCACGAGTTCCTCCCGCACGACGCCGAAGACCAGCAGGCGCTCGCCCAGAGCCTCGGGATGACGGCCGAGGCCGTGCAGGCCCGCGTCGAAGCGCTCGGCGAGTTCAACCCGATGCTTGGGCACCGGGGCTGCCGCCTCGGCATCACCGTCCCGGCCATCACCGAGATGCAGGCCCGCGCCATCCTCGAAGCGGCCGTCGAATTGGAGAACGAGGGGGGCGAGGTCCGGCCCGAGATCATGGTCCCGCTCGTCGGGACCGTCGCCGAGTTTGCCCACCAGCGCGCCCTCATCGAGGCGACCGCCGAGGCCGTCTTCGAGGAGCAGGGCGCGCGCGTCGACTACCTCGTCGGGACGATGATCGAGGTGCCGCGCGCCGCGCTCGTGGCGGGCCCCATCGCCGAGGCCGCCGACTTCTTCTCCTTCGGCACGAACGACCTCACGCAGATGACCTTCGGCTACAGCCGCGACGACGCGGGCACCTTCCTCCCGCACTACACCGCGCACGGCCTCCTCCCCGACGATCCGTTCCAGGTCCTCGACCGCGAGGGCGTCGGCCTCCTCGTCCAGACGGCGACGGCGCAGGGCCGGGCGACGAAGCCCAGCCTCAAGATCGGTATCTGCGGCGAGCACGGCGGGGAGCCAGAGTCGGTGGCGTTCTTCTACGAGACCGGGCTGGACTACGTCTCGTGCTCGCCCTTCCGCGTCCCCATCGCCCGCCTCGCCGCCGCGCAGGCGCACCTCCGGGCGAGAGCGGGTGCGTAGAACAATCTGCGTCCCGGGCGTAGAACCGAGAACAAGCGACCCTAACCCGACCCATGCCTCCCTGCACGCTTTCAGACAAGCAAGCCTCCCTGCGCCTGATCGAGCGCCTCGATGAGGATGTCACGTTCGAGGACATCCTGTACGAACTATACTTCCTCCAGAAAGTCGAGCGCGGGCTGGCGGACGTGCGGGCAGGGCGCACCGTGCCGCACGACGAGGTGCGCGAGGAGTTCGAGCAGTGGCTGTCATAGCGTGGTCGGTAGCCGCCCGGCAAGACTTGGCAACGATCCGCGATTACTACGAAGACCGCTCGCCGGAGTACGCCCGCCCCATCGTCAGCCGGTTGTTCGAGTCGGTATCCCGGTTGGAAGACTTCCCGTGCATGGGCCGCCAAGTGCCGGAGATAGGGAACGAGGCGTTTTGGGAGCTGATCGTCGAAGGATTTCGCGTCGTCTACCTTGCATTAGAAGACGGTAGTGAGGTAGAACCACTTGCGATTGCGCACAGCAGGCAGGACCTGGTGAAGAAGCTGGCGCGGCGGTGATGTGCCCTACCGGTAGATCTCTGTCTCGGGCTTGAACGCGAGCCACGCGAAGGCGAAGTAGTCGCCGTGCGGGAGGCGGGCGAGCTGGGTGCCCGCGAGCGGCCCGGCGACGGCGCGGCCCGTCACGTCCCACCGGCTCCCGGTCTCGGTGTCCACAAACCCATCGTCCCACTGAAACGTCAGCGTCTGCCCGCCTGCGCGCCGGTCGAAGACGCCGGTCGAGCCGGCCTGCCGGGAGGCGGCGATCTCGGCGGCGTCGAGGGCGGAGACGGCCCCGTCGGCGTGGAAAACGACGAGTGGGGTGCCGGCCGCCTCGTCGTTCACCACACGCTGCTCGCGGGTCAGCGTGTACGGGTAGGCCTTCTCCGCGCCGTCGAGCTTGAGCGCGACCACCTTCTCCATCGGGCGGAGCCGGTCGTCCTCGGGGCCGTCGAAGAGGAAGGGCTGGCGGTCGATGTCGTCGTAGCCCGCATAGGGATTGCGCCCGTAGTCGCGGGTGTGGCCGGTCTCGCGGGAGAGGACACGGCTCTCGGGGTAGGCCGCGCGGAACTGCTCGAACGAGACGATCTGCGCCGGGTGCACCGTGAGTTGGGTCCCGAGGAGGTCGCCGACGAGCGCGTCGCCCGTGAGCTGCTGCCAGAGGGTCTCCGTCTCGCGGTCGAACATCACGAGGTCGGAGTAGCGGAGAAACCCCGAGACGCCGAACGTGAGGGTTCGCGTGCCGCCCTCGGTCTCGACCCGCCGGTCGAAGGCGACGGCGCTGTAGCAGAGCGGGCAGAACGTCACCGCCACCGGGGCCGCGCCGCCCTCGAACACGTCGTTGACAATCTCGTGCCACGTCAGGATCTGGAGCGGGTAGGCCCGCGTCTCGCCGCCGAGGGTGAGCGCGACGACCGGCTCCTGCGGCTCCAGCCAGTCGGCAGCCTCGCCCGCCGAGACGAACACCGGCTCGTCGATCGACGGGATGCCGTCTTTCGGCGGCCCGCCGGCGCGGAGTTCGCCGAGGTCGATGGCGCGCTGGGCCGTGTTGGTCGAGAAGCCGGGGAGGGTGCGGTCGGTCAACCCCTCATCTTGGGCCGTGGCGCAGGCGGCGAGGGTGAGTGCGAGGGCGCAGAGCGCGAGGCGAGGCAGCATAGGAGCGGTGCGGTGGCGAGGGAGGTGGTGCGTGTATCCGTGCTCGGGCTCGAAGCTCCGGTGCCGGCGGAAACGTTAGAGACTGTTGAGATTTGGCTGCGCCGAACTTCGTTTCCAGAGTGAAGGCGAGCGCGAGCGAGACGATCTGCCTCAAGAAGCGCGAATCCGTAGGATCGGGGAGCATAGCGACCCCACCAGGCGCACCCTCTGCGGTGCGTCGATGCAGCGCGACGCCGAGGCGGGGCGTCGCAGCCGCGCGTAGCCCGCTCAGGTGAATCCTCAGCAGTCTCTCACACTTTCGTGCACCCTCTGCCGCCGCGCCGCGTAGGAGCGCTACCTTACGGCACGCTTCTCCTCTCCGCGCCCCCAAGTATGCGCATCCGCACGGTCGAAAACGCCTCCTTCCTCGCGCTCGTCGTCCTGGTGACGCTCGCGTTCCTGGGGCTGCTGCGGACATTTCTGGAGCCGGTCTTCTGGGCCGTCGTGCTGGCGATCCTGTTCAACCCGGTCTACGAGGCGCTGCGCGACCAACTCGGCGGCCGGCGCACGCTCGCGTCGGTGCTGACGATCGGGGCCGTCGTGCTCCTCGTGATCCTGCCGCTGACCGGGATCGGCATCGCGGTGACGGGCGAGGCCGTGACGGTCTACGACCGCGTGGCCTCCGGCGAGATCGACGTGACGGCCCCCGTGGAGGCGTTCGAGCGGTGGCTCCCGCTGGCCAGCGAGCAGATGCAGCGCTTCAACGTAGACTTCGACCGGGTGCGGGAGTCGCTCGAGAACACGGCCGTCACGGTGAGCCAGTTCGTGGCCTCGCAGGCGATTGCGCTCGGGCAGGGGGCCGTGAACGTGCTCATCCTGTTCGTGCTCACGCTCTACCTGCTGTTCTTCTTCCTGCGCGACGGGGACCGCCTCATCGAAGGGCTGATCCGGGCGCTCCCGCTCGGCGACCCGCGCGAGCGCAAGCTCTTCGCCCGCTTCGCCCAGGTCTCGCGGGCGACGGTGAAGGGGACGCTCGTCGTCGGCATCGTGCAGGGGACGCTCGGGGGGCTGCTCTTCTGGGTGCTCGGGCTCGGCGCGCCGGTGCTGTGGGGGGTTGTGATGACGATCCTCTCGATGCTCCCGGCGGTCGGCTCGGCGCTCGTGTGGGGGCCGGCGGCGGTCTACCTCATCGCCACCGGGTCGGTCGCCAAAGGCATCATCCTGATCGCGGTCGGGGCCCTCCTGATCGGACTCGTCGACAACGTCCTCCGGCCCCTCCTCGTCGGGCGCGACACCCAGCTGCCGGACTACGTGATCCTGTTCTCGACGCTCGGCGGGATCGTGGCCTTCGGCCTCTCCGGCTTCGTCATCGGCCCGATCATCGCGGGGCTGTTCATCACCGTCTGGGAGATGTTCATCGAGGAGTTCAGCGACCTCGACGACACCGTAGCGACGGCCGAGGACGCGACGCTGGAGCCGGTGCGCGAGGCGGGCGACGGCCAGACCGCAGAGCCGGTGCCGGTCCGGCCGGAGGTGCCAGCGGAGCAGTCCGAGACGGGTCGCTCGTAGGGGGTACTGGATAAGCATCTCAGCGCGGTGCGCCAGAAGTAATCGGTCGGAAGCGCCACATGTTTGGTGGGTGACCCATACTTTGGAGTTAGCTAAGGCTCACACTAAACCAACCTCACGCTTGCTATGCGCTACCTACTGTTTCTCGCTCTCCTCGCCCTCGCCAGCACCGTACCGCCCGCTCAGGCACAGGTGTGCGAGGGGACTATTATACTCAGCGATCAAGACGATGTCGACGCGTTCGATTGCACGGAGGTAACAGGGAGTCTCTTCATTGGCACTTTCCCGAATGCGTCCGATATCATCAGTCTCTCTCCTTTATCTGGACTTACCTCTGTCGGTGAGGACCTTTTCATAAGGCGTAACGTCGCTTTGGAATCGCTGGCGGGCCTAGAAAGCATAGGCTCGGTTGGAGATGACTTGGTCATAGAGAGCAACATTGCCCTATCGTCCCTCTCAGGGCTAGATGGGGTCGTCTCTGTCGGTGGTTCAGTAGAGATCTCATCGAATGGAGCACTGACGTCGCTCTCAGGATTAGAAGGGCTCGCCTCTGTTGGCGATGATGTTAGAATCCTTCAGAACAGTGGACTCATTTCGCTGTCGGGGTTAGAGAACCTCACCTCTGCAACAGGTTTTTCTCTCCTTGGAAACGGAGCGTTGGAGACGTTGGAAGGGCTGGAGGGTCTCGCTTCTATTACGTTCGGTGGAGGCGGTCTCTCCATACAGAATAACAACTCGTTACAGTCGCTCTCAGGTCTAGATAGTCTTAGAGACTGTTTGGTAAGCTATGCTACTCGACGAAGCATCAAGCGGATCGCGCTCAGATGCACCATCGCCTCGCTGACCGCCGGGATATATTCGTAGTCCTTCGACAACCGACGGTAGCCACCGAACCACGCGAACGTCCGCTCCACGATCCAACGCTTCTTCAGCACTACGAACCCACGCTGACCCGGCTCTCGATGCACCACTGCCCACGCCCAGCCAAACACGCG